>CANMXH010000012.1 GCA_947501315.1 Caulobacteraceae bacterium
AGCCGCGCTCGCCCGCCAATGAGCGCGGGGTGGTGCTTGCGCCCGGCCTCGAGATTCCGTGTCTGCTGATCGATCAGTCGGCCCAGGGCGGCCGTATCCGGCTGGACCGGAACCTGGTCCTGCCGAAGGCGGTCACGGTTATCGACATTGATCAGGGCATTGCTATCGAGGCCCAGGTGGCCTGGCAGAAGGGTGTCGAAGCCGGACTCAAACGCGTCGGCCAGGCCTCCCTGCGTGGTCTGGTCCCCTCGCGCCTCTCCGATGCCCGGGCGGCGTGGTTGCGGGCGGGCGGACGCTAGACTGCGGTCAGCGCCTTGAAGCCCACATAGACGGCGACGATCAGGATCAGTCCCGCGAACAGGCGACGTCCGAGGACGGCATTGGCACCCAGCCGCCGCGCGATCGGCAGGCCCGCGAGGGTGCCGACTGTGCCGCCCACGGCCATGGCGGCCACGATCGGCCAGTCGATCAGGCCTGACAGGGCATAGTTGGCCGCCGTCGTGGCTCCGAAAGCCGCGACACTGACCAGGGACGAGGCCTGGGCCAGGGCCAGGGTCATCCCGGCCGCCCCCATGAGACCGGGGACAATCAGAAAACCGCCGCCGATGCCGAAGAAGCCGGCGGCCACACCGACGCCCGCACCCGAGGCCGCAATCCGCGGGGCCATGGCCCGGGTCAGGCGCACATTCCCGGCTCCGACCGGCGCATTCGGTCTCAGCATGGCCAGGGCCACCAGCCCCATGGCGACGGCAAAGAAGATCAGCAGCGCATGGCCGTCGATCGCCTTGGCCACGGAAGACCCGACAAAGGCACCCACCGACCCGGTCCCGGCGAACAGCAAGGCGCAGGGCCAGCGCACCCGTCCGGCCCGGGCCTGACCGGTCAGCGCCGTCAGGGCGTTCAGGGCGACACCGGCGGCCGAGGCCCCGATCGCGACGTGCGGGTCCTGCACCCCGACGACATAAAGCAACAGCGGCACAGCCAGAACCGAGCCCCCGCCGCCGAAGACGGTCAGCAGAAGGGCGACGATGCCGCCGCTGAGAACGGCCAGCAGCAGCTGGGCGACGGTCGCATCCATGGGATCACGCGGCCCGCATCGCCCGGTTCCAGGGCATCACGGCCAGAAGCCGGGCCATCCCGCAGAAGCCCGTGGCTCCGGCCATGAACAGGCCAGCGCCGACAAAGGCCGAAAGGCCCCAGAAGCCGGGGTGAACCAGCAGGCCGAGCGCGGCGCCGACAAGGATCAGGCCGCCGGCCGTCATCTGCACCTGCCGCATCAGCTCCAGCGGAGCCTTCGCATTGGTCAGGGTGGGCAGGCCTGAGGCCTTCCAGGCGTCCAGGCCGCCGTCCAGCACAAAGGCCTCGCCGGGGATGCGGTCGGCGAGACGGACGCAGTTCGCGCCGGTGCGGTTGCCGCTACGGCACATGAAGACCACGTCGTGGCCGGGCCGGATGTCCAGATGGGCCGCCTCGAACATCGACAGCGGGGTGGCGACGCTGCCGGCGATCCGTTCGCGCGCGACCTCGTCGGCTTCACGGATGTCGACCAGAAGCGCCTTGCCGGCCCTGATACGGGCGGAGACTTCGGCGGGGGACAGGGCGGTGAGATAGGCCATGGGTCAGTGTCCTTGAACAGGGGAGCAATAGATGTCGGCGAGCACGGCGATGACCTTGAGGGCCGCCGGATCGGCGATCCGATAGAGGATGGAGACGCCCTCGCGCCGGCCGGCGATCAGGCCTTCCTCGCGCAGCACCGCCAGGTGTTGCGACAGGGCGGACTGGGACAGGCCGACGTGCGGCAGCAGCTCGCTTACGGCGCGTTCGCCGTCGCCGAGCTGGCACAGTATCATCAGCCGCCGCTCATTGGAGAGGGCCTTGAGCAGACGCGCGGCCTCGCCGGCGCTGGCCTGGAATTGGTCCGGAGACAGGGTGTGGGTGACGTCCATACCGGATATATAACAGCACTTGCTAATTTAGCAATACCTAATATATTGGCAGTAACAAGGGAGTCTCCGCATGCCTATCGCCACTGCCTCCGTCCCGACCGTTGAAGGCTTTTTTGACGCCGCGACCCATACCCTCACCTATCTGGTCGCCGATCCCGCGACCGGGGCCGCGGCCGTCATCGACCCGGTGCTGGATTTCGACACCGCAAGCGGCCGGACCTCGACGGTCTCGCTGGAACAGGTCCTGACGCGGATCGCCGAGCGGGGCCTCACCCTCGAGCGGATTCTCGAGACCCATGCCCATGCCGATCACCTGACCGGGGCCGACGAGATCCGCCGCCGAACCGGTGCCCCGATCGGTATCGGTAGCCGGATCACCGAGGTGCAGAAGGTTTTCAGCGTCCTGTTCGAGGCCCACGACGTCACGGCGGATGGCGTGGTGTTCGACAGTCTGTACGCTGATGGCGCCCGCTTCACGATCGGCTCGCTGCCTGTCGAGGTTCTGCATACGCCCGGCCACACCCCGGCCTGCGTCAGCTATGTCATCGGCGATGCCGTCTTTGTCGGCGACACCCTGTTCATGCCGGACTACGGCACGGCGCGGTGTGACTTCCCCGGCGGCGACGCGCGGACCCTCTACCGGTCGATCCAGCGGCTGTTTGCCCTGCCGCCGGAAACGCGGGTGTTCGTCGGTCACGACTATCTGCCGGAGGGTCGCACCGACTTCCGCTGGGAGACCACGGTGGCGGCCGAAATGGCCGGCAACATCCACCTCGGCGGGGGGCGGTCCGAGGACGAATTCGCGGCCCTGCGCGAGGCTCGCGACGCGACCCTCAAGGTCCCGGCGCTGATCCTGCCCTCGCTGCAGATCAACATCCGCGCCGGTGCCCTGCCGCCGCCGGAGCCCTCGGGCAAGCGGTTCCTCAAACTGCCTCTGAACGCGATCTGACGACCGGCTCCGGTTCAGAGAACGTCCGGAACCGTCCCGGCCGTGATGGCGATCCGGCCGATCAGGCCCTTGACGATCAGGTCCAGGGCAGAGCCCTCGCGATAGTCGGCGGCGGCGACGAAATTGACCCGGTCCTCCGAAATGAGGCCGTAGATCTTCTGCTGGTCGCGCTCGGAGTTGCGGGGGTCATAGACCGCGATCGAATAGCCGCCCTTGGTGTGCATCATCTTCATGGTCGGCACATCGGTGTCGCCGTCACCGAGGAAGATCATCCGTTCGAACGGAACCGGCCGGTCGTCATCGGCCATGAACCGGTTGATCTTGTCGTGCTCCCAGTGGTTCAGCACGCCCTTGTTGATGCGGAAGAGATACTGGGTCTTGGTCGTGTAATTCACCCCGACCGCCGGCCAGATCGCCACCCCCTGGTCGTCGTAGACGAATTTGGAGGCGAAGACGTGCCGGAACTCCGGCCGGATCGGGCAGCCCTCGATCATCTCCTCAAGGCCCGCCGAGATGATGTAGTGCTCGATTTCCAGCCCGTATCTCTTGCCCATGGCATTGATGCGTTCGAACCAGCCCGTGCCGGTCAGGTCGGACTTCAGCCCGTCGAACAGTTTCACATCCTCGCCGTGCTCGGCCAGCAGCTTGCGTGTGATCGGCGCATTGTTCTCGCGCGCCTGTTTCAGCATCAGCTGCATATACATCAGGATGTTGTCGCCGTCGGCCTCTCGGGTCAGCCTGTCCGCCGCCCCCCAGAAGTCGCCGATCCCCATGCCGATCGACGGAATGAAGGTGACCTCCTGCATATTGCCGCGCGCCAGGGTGCCGTCGAAATCATAGATCAGCGCGGTCTTGAGAGGTTTGGTCATGAGGGATCCGGCGGCGGACGCGGAGGAGTGATTAGTGATTAGTGATTAGTGATTGCAGATGCCAGCGCGCCTGTTTGCGGAAGGGCGGCACGGATCGTCCCGTCCCACAACCGGTGGCCAATCACTAACCACTAATCACTCGCCACGCGCGTCAGCCGAGCCGCAACTCCGGTGGCGCCGCCACGCCTGCGGCTTCCAGCGGCAGATGCAGGATGAAGGCTGCGCCCTTGCCGGGTTCGCTCTCGACCTCGGCCCAGCCGCCGTGCAGCTCGACCAGGGCCTTGACCAGAGCCAGACCGACGCCCGGTCCGCCCCGCTCGCGCCGGACGAACCGGTCGAAGACGTGGGCCTGAAGGTGATAGGGGATGCCCCGGCCGGTGTCCTCGACCCGGATACGGATCTCCGTTGCCGAGGCCCCGGCGGCCAGGGTCACTGCCCCGCCCTCCGAGACGGCACGGGCGGCGTGATCCAGCAGATGATCAAGGGCCTGACCAATCCTCTGGGCATCGGCACGGATGGCCCGCAGACCGTCGGGGCTGTCGACCATCAGGCGTGCCCCGCGCGACTCGATCCGGGCCCGGATGCGCCCGGCAGCGGCGTCCAGCAGATCGCGCACCCGCACATCGCCGAGCTGCAACTCCATCTCGCCGGCATCGATCTGGGCCATGTCCAGCACATCGTCGATCGAGCTGGCCAGCTGGCTGGCGGCGACGCGTATGGCACCGGCATGCTGGCGGCTGCGCTCGGGCAGGTCGGACTGCATCTCCAGCAGTTCCGAATAGCCGACGATGGTGGTCAGGGGTGTGCGCAGCTCATAGGAGACGCTGCCCACGAACTCGCGCTTCAGCGCCGTCGATTCCTCCAGCGCCTGGGCCTTGGCGGCCAGCGCCTGTTCCAGTCCGCGCCGGGCGGTCACGTCGGAGAAGGCCACCAGGGTCGCGCCGTCGGGCAGGGGGCGGGTCAACCAGGAAGCGATCCGGCCGTCGGTGGTCTTGCCCTCGCCGGCGATCGGCACCCGGCTTTCGGGATCCGGGTCGGCGACCCGCGCCTTCAGCCCCAGCCACAGGGCCGGATCGGGCATGGTCGACTGGCACAGGGCCGCGACCGCGTCGAAATCCCCGGCCGCGGCCAGGGCCTCACCCGTCACGCCCCAGAAAGCGTCGAAGGCCTCATTGTGCAGACGCAGCCGCCCGTCCGAGCCGAACACGGCGACGGCGTCATTGAGCTTGTCGAGGGTCGCGGTCTGGACCTGGATCTGGGCATTGAACCGGCTGCGCAGCTTCAGCTCATCCGTGATATCCGAGAACAGCAGCAGGACCCCGCCCAGCGGATGGGGCTGGCGCACGACCCGCAGCGTCCGGCCGTCGGGCAGTGACCAGCTGTCGTCCGGCGCGGCCGCCGGGGCTCCGTAGAAATCCAGTTCCTTCGATTTCCAGCCCGCATAGTCGATGACCTCGGGCAGCAGGCGGCGCTGACGCAGACGGTCCAGCAGTTCGGCATGGGTCGGGCGCTCATCCAGCCAGGCGGGGTCGATATTGAACAGGGTCTGGAAGGCGGTGTTGTGGAAGGCCAGCCGCTTGGACGGGCCGAAGATGGCCACGGCGTCGGCCAGATGGTTCAGGGTCTCGTCATGGGCCTCGACATGGCGACGCAGGGTGTCGCGCGTTTCTTCGGCCTCGGTCATGTCGAGGGCGAATGCCAGAACGGTCCCGGCCCCGCCCTGGACCGGCTCGGCCACAATCCGCCAGGCCCGCCGCCGTCCGCCGCCGGTGGTCCAGCGGAAGCCGTCCTGATGCTGGTGCGTGCGGCCGGCCTCGGCCACGATGGCGTCGGCCCCACGGTCGAAGCTCAGTCCCTTTTCGCGGGCCGCCTCGACGCTGTCGGCCTTCATCTCGGTCAGCCAGGCCTTGTTGGCCCAGGCCAGCCGACCGGCGGCGTCGGTGATCCAGGTCGGAGCCGGATAGGAATCCGCCAGCAGGCCCAGACCGCTTTCGGTGGCCGTGCCGACCAGCCCCAGCCGTGACAGCCTCAGCCAGGCCGCGCCTGCCGACGACCGGCCCTCGACCGACCAGGCCCCGCCGGAGCCTTCCAGCACGGCGTCAAAGGCCTCGCCCTGATCGATGAGTGCGTCCAGCCGCGGTCCCGCCGCCCGCCGCGCGGCGTCCAGTACGATGAGGCCGGGGTCACGGTCGTGGTCTTCGTCGCCGCCGAGCTCGCGGGTCAGGGCCGCCCAGGCCTGGGGCGATCCCAGCCGCCGGGTCTGTCCGTCGGGCGTCAGGGCCAGCCGCACATCCTCAAAGGCCGCCAGCGCCCCGTCGCGATCCGCCAGATCCGCCAGAGCCGCCGCCAGTGCCGTCTCCGCCACCTGATTGCGCGCGGCCAACCGCCCACGCAGCCGCGCGGCCCAGGCGCTGAGGGCCAGGGCCAGCCCCGCGGCACCCGCGGTCGCGACATAGGCGATGTCGGCCTCGGCCATAGTGTCGTGTCAGCTCCCGCGACGTGATTCGGTCACCATACCGCATGAGGGTCGTGAGGCGAGGGGTTGGAGTGGCGAGCGGTTAGTGGTTAGTGGCTGGTGATTAGTGATTGCGACGTCATGGCCTGCGGAAGGGCGACGCCGCCACATCGGCTCCGCAGGCGCGGGCCAACCACTAGCCACTAACTACCCACCACTCAGCCTGGCCCGATGCCCCCCACCTGGACCGACCAATCCGCCCCCTCCCTCGATGACTTCGCCCGGCTCGCGCGCGAGGCCTTCGACGCCCTGCCCGAACCGTTCCGGGCGCTGGCGGGCGAGGTGGTGATCCGGATCGATGACTTCGCCGACGAGGAGACGCTGGCGATGATGGAGATGGAGGATCCGTTCGAGCTGACCGGCCTCTATCACGGCGTCGATCTGGGCGGCCGGGACTCGCTCGGTCCTGCCGCCGAGCCGTCGCGCATCTTCCTCTACCGCCGCCCGATCCTCGACGAATGGTGCGAACGCGGCGACGTCGGCCTGTCGGAGATCATCGCCCACGTCCTGATCCACGAAATCGGCCACCATTTTGGTCTGGATGACGACCGTATCGATGAGGTGGAGGGCGCCGAAGACTGACCCTCTCCCATTGGGAGAGGGCTTGAGCGCACGACGGCGGAGTCGTCGTCCTTGCGCGAAAGGGTGTGGGGCGACCGCCGGAGGGCGGCTTCGCCGTTTCTCACAGCCGACCCACATCCGGCGCTGCGCGCCACCTTCTCCCAATGGGAGAAGGATCAGGATGTCAGCCTTAAAACCCGCACGATCTATGGTATAAGCCTCTCCTCCCTCGCCTGCAGGACTGACCCTTGAGCCTCACGCTCGACCTTTCGCGCACTTCCGCGGCCGGCAAACCGGCGGCCCCCGTCAACCTCTCCGGTCTGACGCGCGCGGGCCTGCGACAGGCGCTGATCGACGCCGACATATGCCCGCCGGAAAAGGCGAAGATGCGGGCCTCCCAGGTCTGGGGCTGGATCCATCATTTCGGCGTCACCGACTTTGCCGCCATGAGCAATGTGGCGAAGGATACCCAGGCGAAACTGGCCGCCGCCTTCACCCTGGCCCGGCCCGAGATCGTCGAGCGACAGGTCTCGCAGGACGGCACCCGCAAATGGCTGATCCGCACTGCGCCGGGTATCGAGATCGAGACTGTCTACATCCCGGACGTCGGCCGCGCCGGGGCCCTGTGCGTGTCCTCGCAGGTCGGCTGCACCCTGAACTGCACCTTCTGCCACACCGGCACCCAGAAGTTGGTCCGCAACCTGACCGCCGCCGAGATCGTGGCCCAGGTCCAGGTCGCCCGCGACGACCTCGAGGAATGGCCGTCCCCGAAAGAGGATCGCCGCCTGTCGAACATCGTCTTCATGGGCATGGGCGAGCCGCTCTACAATCTGGACCATGTCGCCGACGCCATCGACATCATCTCCGACAATGAGGGCATCGCCCTGTCGCGGCGGCGGATCACCGTCTCGACCTCGGGCGTGGCGCCGATGCTGGAGCCGCTGGGGACCCGCACCCAGGCCATGCTGGCGATCAGCCTGCACGCCACCAACGACCCACTGCGCGACGTGCTGGTGCCGCTGAACAGGAAATATGACCTGGCCGAGCTGATGGCCGGCATCCGCGCCTATCCCGGCATTTCCAATGCCCGGCGGGTGACCTTCGAATACGTCATGCTGAAGGGCGTCAACGACAGCCCGGAAGAGGCCCGCGCCCTGGTCAGGCTGATCGAGGGCATTCCGGCCAAGGTCAATCTGATCCCGTTCAACCCCTGGCCCGGCACGGACTATGAGTGTTCGGACTGGAAGACGATCGAGCGGTTCGCGGCCATCCTCAACAAGGCCGGCTATGCCAGCCCCATCCGCACCCCCCGCGGCCGAGACATCCTCGCCGCCTGCGGCCAGCTCAAGTCAGAGAGCGAAAAGGTCCGGGCCTCGGTGGCACGCAAGGCGGCGGCGGAAGCGGCCTGAAGCGGGTGGGGCGTAGGGTTTAGGTCTTAGGGCTTGGGGCTTAGGGCTTGGTTGCCCGGGTTTGGCCCGCCCATCTCCCCAAACGCCAGACCCCAAGCCCCAAGCCCTAAGCCCCAAGCCCCAAGCCCTCCCCAGACACACTTCTTCACCAACTGTGTCCCGGCTCCTCTTGCGGATTGGGGCGAAAACCGGGCAATCGTCGCTGGGCTCTTGCAACCGGACAATCATGGACTCCTCGTCCCTCACCACCCTGCTCGAAAGCGCCGAGGTCCAGGCCTTTGCGACCGGCTTTCCGACCACCCTTGCGCACCTCGGCGTGACGCTGGCCCTGCTGGCTGCGGGCGCGACGCTCTACGCCCTGTTCACGCCCTGGAGGGAGATATCGCTGATCCGCGAGGGCAATGCCGCGGCGGCTGTAGCCTTTTCCGGCGTCCTCCTCGGCCTCGCGATCCCGCTGGCGGTCAGCCTCAGCGTCTCGACCTCGATCAAGGACATCGTCCTTTGGGGCGTCGCGACCGTGGTGCTGCAACTGCTGGCGTTCCGGCTGGTCGACATGCTCCTGACCGGCCTGCCCCAGCGAATCCGTGACGGCGAGACCGCGGCGGCCGTTCTCCTGGTCGGCGCCAAGCTCGCGACCGCCCTGATCCTCGCCGCCGCCCTGACGGGATAGGGTCGCGGGATGAGAGATGAGGGTCGAGCGAGCAGAGCGGAGACGTCCGGAGCGATGATCAGGCATCCTTCGCCCCAACCCGATCACCGCGCGCCCTGCACCTTGCCCCCCGCACCTCGAACCTGATGCGTATTCCCGACTGGATCATTTACTCCGCAGTCGTCGCTGCCCTCGTCATCTGGTCTCTGCGGCTGAGGGAGAATGCCGACGCGCCTCCGGCACCGCCCCCGCCCGATGAGGTCGAGGGCGCGCTGCTGGGTCCGATCACGCCGTTCGATCCGGCCGTCACGGTCAATGCGCCGGATATTCCCTTCCAGCCGAGCTCGGGAACGGCTTTTTCGATCTCGCGTGACGGCTACTGGGTGACGGCCCGCCATGTGGTCGAGGGCTGCCGTCGCCCGGCCATTCTGGTCGGCGGTGGCCGGGCCGTCGCAGCCGATGTCCGGCTGGCCCCCCGCGCCGACATTGCGGTCCTCCTGACCCGTGGCGGACCGGACGCTGTCCCGGTGCTGGCCACGTACGAGCTGCGCGCCGGCCAGCGGGGTTTCCATCCGGGTTTCCCCCAGGCGCAGGCGGGTGAGGTCGCCTCCCGCCTGCTCGGCCGCGAGATGCTGCAGGTCCGGGGTCGGGGACAGCGTGACGAGCCGGTACTGGCCTGGGCCGAGGTCGGCCGCACCGACGGCCTGGGCGGCACCCTGGCCGGCCTGTCCGGTGCGCCGGTTCTGGACCGTCAGGGCCGGGCCGTCGGGGTGACCATCGCGGAAAGCCCGCGCCGTGGCCGGATCTACACCACTTCGCCCGACACCTTTGGCCCCGCGATCCGGGGCGTGCAGAAGGCCGACGAACCCCTGACCCGGCGTTTCATCACCGTCGACAACTACGGCCTCGTCGCCGACGACCTGCGCCGCGAGCTGCGGGTAGCCCAGGTCGTTTGCCTGTCGGTCTGAGCCCTATCGCAGGCTTGCCGAATCGAGGTTCAGCCCGGTCAGGGGAATAACCTCGACGTTCGGATATCTGGCCCGCAGCGCCTCGATGAAGGTGGCGGCGTCGCCCACGATCACCAGACTGGCTTCAGACGCCGGCAGGTGTTCGGCGAAGGCGGCCTGGACCTGTTCGGGGGTGATCGCCCGCACCCGACCCGCATAGGCCGCCAGATCGCTCATGGGCAGGTCGTAGAGCGCCAGACCGGCGACCAGGGACCCCAGACCGTCGACCGTCTCCAGCGAACTGCCGAAGGCTCCGGTCAGGATGGCCTGGCGGGTGGTCATTTCGCTCCCGGTCGGCAGGGTGGTGGCCAGCCGGGTCAGTTCGGCCAGGATCAGACCGGCGACCTCGACGGCCGCATCATTGCGGGTCTGGGCCGAGGCGGTGAAGGCCCCGGTATCCAGCCGCACGCCCAGGCCCGAGCGGGTGCCGTAGCTGAGGCCGCGCTTGATGCGGATCTCCTGGTTGAGGCGCGAGGTGAAGCTGCCGCCCAGCAGGGTGTTGCCGAGGGTCAGGGGGAAATAGTCCGCGTTATCGCGGGCGATGCTGCGCCGGGCGACAAAGACGGCGGCCTGACCGGCACCGGGCTGGTCGATGACCACCACGCGGGGCGGTGAGGCCGCGCCGGCGCGGGACGCGATTCCGGGGGCGGCGGCCGAGGCATTCCAGTCCCCGAAGGTCTGTTCGGCCAGGGCGCGGGCCTGCCCGGCGGTGATGTCGCCCGAGAAGACCAGCTTGGCTCCGACGGGCGAATAGCGGCCGGCGTGGAAGGCGACCACGTCCTCGCGGGTCAGGGCCGGCAGGGAGCTCAATGTCCCTCCGCCGGGTGCGCCATAGGGCGCGTCGCCATAGACGACACGCGCCACCGCGGCCGTACCGACCGGGCCGGGCGAGCTGAGCTGAATGCGCAGACCGTCCAGCGCCTGATCGCGCTGGCGCTCAAGTTCCTCTCCGGCAAAGTCGGGGCGACGGGCAAGGTCGGCCAGGATCGCCATGGCCTGCGGGAAGACGTCGGCCGGGGCATTGGCGTAGACGGTGGTGAAGTCCGCGCCCGGGGAGGTGCCGATGTCGGCCCCCAGCTGTTCGATCTGCGCCGCGATCTCGGGGGCCGACCGGCCGGCCGCGCCCTGGGTCAGAAGGGCGGCGGTCATATTGGCCAATCCTGCCTTGCCCGAGGGGTCATGGGCTGAACCGGCGGGCAGGCTGAGGCGGGCCGAAACCAGCGGCAGTCCCGGTTTGCGGGCGACGAAGACCTCCAGGCCGTTGGCCAGGGTGAAGGTCTGGATGGCCGGGGTGGCCGGCTCGACGGCGGTGCCGGGCTGCGGCAGGGGTTCGCGCTGGTCCTCGGGCAGCAGTTCGAAGATCCGGCCCACGGGTGCCAGGTCGGCGACCGTGACCGGGGCCGTCACATTGACGGCCTGCACGGTCGCGGGGTTGGCGTCATCGGCGTTCAGATAGCGGATGGCGATGCTCCGCTGGTCCGTCAGATAGCGTCTGGCCACCCGCTGGATGTCGGCGGCAGTCACGGCCTGGAGGTCGGCGATCTCGCGGTCGGCCGCGCCGGCGTTGCCGGTGTTGATCAGTGACCAGCCCAGTACATTGGCGCGGTCCTCGACCGTCTCGCGCTGGCGCAGGGCCGAGGCGACCAGTTCGTTCCTGGCCTCGGCCAGTTCGGCTTCGGTGACCGGCGTGTCACGCAGGCGGGCCGCTTCGGCGCGCAGGGCCGACAGGCCGTCCTCGGGCGTCCGGCCTTCCGCCATGATGGCATAGGCGGTCAGGGCCCCGGCCTGCTGGCTGGCGTCCAGGCTCGAGCTGGTCTGGGCCGTCAGCTGCTGATCATAAACCAGCGACCGGTACAGGCGGCTGGACTCTCCGGTCGACAATATGCCGTCCAGCACGGTCAGGGCCGCCCGGTCGGGATGGTCATAGCGCACGGTCGGCCAGGCCAGCACCACGGCGGGCAGGGGCACGTTCGGGGCGTGGAAGGTGGCCTCGCGCGGGCCGGCCGGCTCCGGCTCGCGCACATCATTGGCGGGCAGGGTGCGGTCCGGATTGGTCAGGGGTCCGAAATAGCGGTCGATCCAGCTGTCCAGCTGACCCTGGTCAAAATTGCCCGAGACGATCAGATAGGCATTGTCCGGGCGATAGTAGGTGGCGTGAAAACGGCGCACGTCCTCGATGGTCGCGGCGTCAAGGTTCTCGATCGAGCCGATGGTCGAGCGGCGGTAGGGATGGTCCTGATAGATGGTCGCCGGCACGAACAGGCTGAACAGCCGGCCATAGGGGCTGGCCAGAACGCCCTGGCGGTACTCCTCCTTGACCACGTCGCGCTCGCTCTCGAACACGGATTCATTGACCACCAGCGAGCCCAGCCGGTCGGCCTCGGCGAAGATCAGCCGCTCAAGGTGATTGGCCGGCACGGTCTCGTGATAGGCGGTGACGTCGTCCGAGGTGAAGGCATTGTTGTTGCCGCCCACATCCTCGGTCAGCCGGTCGAAGGTCTCGTCCGGGAAATTCTCGGTCGCCTTGAACATCAGATGTTCGAACAGGTGGGCGAAGCCCGAGCGGTCCTGCGGATCGTCCTTGGAGCCGACCTTGTACCAGACCTGGACGGTGACGTTCGAGGTCGAGGTGTCGCGCGCGGTGAAGACCCTCAACCCGTTCGCCAGGATCCGCTCCCGGAAGCCGAGCGGCGGGACGACGACGGCGTCGGCCGTTTCGGCAGCCGGCCCCATCTCACCGACGGCCGCCGCAGCCCGGGCCGTATTCGAGCCGTCCCCGACGGAGGCGCAGGCCGGGACGGCCATCATCAGGGCTGCCATCGAGGCGGCGGCGAACAGGCGGGACTTCATGGGGCACAGCTCCGGGCGCCCGGCTTGCGCGGGCGTGCGAACCCTATCAGGGCCGAAACCCGGCGCACCTTAAGGAGTCGTAATGAAGTGGACGCTCAGTCCAGCCTGAGGGCATCCGCCAGCAGCCTCGCCTCGGCTGACCGGCTCGAGCCGGCACGCCAGGCCACCACGATCTCGCGGCGGGGCGCGCGGGCCGTGATCGGTCGGACCACGACCCCCGGCAGGTCCGCCAGACCGGCCCGGACTGCCATCTCGGGCAGAAAGCTGACGCCCAGCCCGGCCGAGACCATCTGCACCAGCGTGTGGAGGCTGGTTGCGGCGAAGACGTCCTCACCCCGCGGCGGCTCGATTCCGAACGCGGCCAGGGCATGGTCGCGCAGGCAGTGGCCGTCCTCCAGCAGGATCAGGTCCTCGGCCTTGAGCGATCCCGCCGGAATCGGCCCTGTCCCCGCCAGGGGGTGGCCGGCGGGTGCCGCGGCCATGATCTCGTCATCGCCGATCCGGGCGTGGTCGATGCCCGGGGCCGCATAGGGCAGGGCGATCACCGCCGCGTCCAGCTGGCCCGACTTCAGCCCGGCGATCAGCCGCGGTGTCAGGTCCTCGCGGATGAACAGCCGCAGGGCCGGCCAGGCCGCCTTCACGCCCGGCAGCTTCGCGGGCAGAAGAAAGGGGGCGACCGTCGGTATCACGCCCAGCCGGAACCGGCCCGACAGCGGCTTGCCCGCATTGCGCGCCGCCTCGACCAGGTCCTCGGTTCGGGCCAGCACGTCCTCGCCGCGCCGGACAGCCTCGGCCCCGACCGCGGTCAGCTGGATGTTGCCGCGGGTCCGCTCGACCACCGGCGCGCCGAGAATTTTCTCCAGCTCCTGAACCCCGGCCGACAGGGCCGGCTGGCTGACATGGGCCGCCTCCGCCGCGCGGCTGAACGAGGCATGTTCGGCCAGAAGCTTGAGATACTGGAGCTGTCGCAGGGTCGGGAGCATGGTCGACATATAGGCACCCACTATCGTTTGGCCAAAGGCAATCAGGCGAACTTATGCGGTGGTGGCGGGGAGTTCATCACAACGGGCACGGCGGGGTCACAACGGGCACAACGGGTTCCGGGGCTGCTCAATCAATGCGGCGAAGCCGCGATCTCATGACCCCGAAGGAATCCGCGAACGGGAAACCGTCACCGCTCCCGTCGTGTCCGTTGTGCCGTCCGTTGTGTCCGCTGTGATGAACCTTCCAGCCAGATCAGGCCGCCGCCGCCCCGGATGCTCTCTTTCAGGCCAGGTCGAAGCGGTCGGCGTTCATGACCTTGGTCCAGGCGGCCACGAAATCCTTGACGAATTTCGCGCCGGCATCGGCCGAGGCATAGACTTCCGACAGGGCCCGCAGCTGCGAGTTTGAGCCGAACACCAGATCGGCGCGGGTCGCCGTCCAGCGCGGGGCACCGGACTGGCGGTCCGAACCGACGAAGGCTTCATCGCTGCTGTCGTCGGCCGGGTTCCAGGCCGTCCGCATGTCCAGCAGATGGACGAAGAAGTCGTTGGTCAGCTGTCCCGGACGGTCCGTGAGCACGCCATGCTTCGATCCGCCGTGGTTGGCACCCAGAACGCGCAGGCCGCCGACCAGCACCGTCATCTCGGGCGCGTTCAGGCCCAGCAGTTGGGCCCGGTCAACCAGCAACTCCTCGGTCGGCACATTGAACCGGACCTGCAGATAGTTGCGGAAGCCGTCGGCGCGCGGCTCCAGGACAGCGAAGCCCTCGACGTCCGTCTGTTCGGCCGAGGCGTCGGTGCGGCCCGGCGTGAACGGGACCTCGATCGCATGACCGGCCGCTTTCGCCGCCTGTTCCACCCCGACCGAGCCGCCGAGGACGATCAGGTCGGCGATCGAGACGTTGAGGCCGGAGTCTGCCTTGATCCGCTCATAGGTCTGCAGGACCTTCGACAGCGCGCCCGGTTCGTTGACGTCCCAGCTGCGCTGCGGCTCCAGACGCAGACGGCCGCCGTTGGCCCCGCCGCGATGGTCCGAACCGCGATAGGTCGCCGCCGAAGCCCAGGCCGTCTTCACCAGTTCGGAGACCGACAGGCCGGAGGCTGCGATATGGTCTTTCAGCGCCTTGATGTCGGCCGCGCCGAGCACAGGTCCCTGATGGGCCGGGATCGGGTCCTGCCAGATCAGGTCCTCCGCCGGCACGTCCGGCCCGAGGTAGCGGGCCTTGGGCCCCATGTCGCGGTGGCACAGCTTGAACCAGGCGCGGGCGAAGGCGTCGCCGAAATAGGCGGGATCCGCCCGGAAACGATCCATCACCTTGCGGTACTCAGGATCGAACTTGAACGCCATGTCGGCGGTGGTCATCATCGTCGGAACCCGCTTGCCCGGCGTATGGGCGGCCGGGGCGAGGGTCTCCGGCGGATTGCCGACCGGCTGCCACTGTTTGGCACCCGCCGGGCTCCGGACCAGTTCGTATTCATGGTCCAGCAGCATGTCGAAATAGGACATGTCCCACTGGATCGGCGTCGGCGTCCAGGCACCCTCAATGCCCGAGGTGATGGTGTCGTCGCCCTTTCCGCTGGCGTGGCTGGAGATCCAGCCCATGCCCTGTTTTGCGATGTCCGCGCCCTCGGGCTCGACCCCGACCTTGGAGGCGTCGCCCGCGCCGTGGGCCTTGCCGAAGGTGTGGCCGCCGACCGTCAGGGCGACGGTCTCTTCGTCATTCATGCCCATGCGGGCAAAGGTCTCGCGGATGTCCCGGGCCGACAGCAGGGCCTCCGGCACGCCGCCGGGGCCTTCGGGGTTCACATAGATCAGACCCATCTGGATGGCGGCCAGCGGGCTTTCCAGCTCCAGTCCCTTGTCGGGCTGGATGCGGGTTTCCTCGGCGGCGACCCAGTTCGCCTCCGTGCCCCAGTAGACGTCCTTCTCGGGTTCCCAGACATCGGCCCGCCCGCCGCCGAAGCCGAACACCGGTCCGCCCATCGATTCGATGGCGACATTGCTGGCCAGGATCATCAGATCGGCCCAGGACAGGCTGGCCCCGTATTTCTGCTTGATCGGCCACAGCAGGCGCCGCGCCTTGTCGAGGTTGCCGTTGTCCGGCCAGGAGTTCAGCGGGGCGAACCGCTGCTGGCCGGCGCCGGCGCCGCCGCGGCCGTCGCCGGTACGATAGGTGCCGGCCGAGTGCCAGGCCATGCGGATGAAGAAGGGGCCGTAGTGGCCGTAGTCCGCCGGCCACCAGGACTGGCTGTCGGTCATCAGGGCGGTCAGGTCGCGTTTCACCGCGGCATAATCCAGCGCCTTGAACGCCTCGGCATAGCTGAAGCCCTCGCCCATCGGATCGCCGGTCCGGCCCTGCTGGTGCAGGATGTCCACGGCGATCTGGTTCGGCCACCAGTCGCGGTTGGTCCGTCCGATCAGCGAGCGCGGTGCCGCCGAGGTCTTTTTCGGATCATTGAGGGGGGCGGGTCCGCCGGCGTTTCCGTCCATGATAGTCTCCTGAAGCTGGGCGCGCTGCGACTGCGCGAGTTCGCAGCGACTCTAGACCTTTCGCTTCTGGAGGGAAAATCGATAAACCCTGTTTGCAGAAACAGAAAAATCTATCGACACGCCGGATCAGGCTGCCGCGCCCTGCGTCACCAGGAAGGCATTCACCCCGTTGCCGACACTGGCCGCCCGACCGTCGAACGGCCGGGTCAACTCTTCCCCAACCACCGCATCCGGCAGGCCATGATCGCCGTCTCGCCCAGCAGGTCGACCAGTCGCCAGTTGACCACCGCCCCGATCGGCGCCCCGACCACGGGGATCAGCTGGGCCAGTTTGGCCAGGTCGATGTAATCCCGGTACTCGATCTGGAAACGCCGCCAGTCGTATTCGGTGATGGCGTCGGGCGGGTCCACGTCCGCGATCCAGCGCTCCAGCTCGGCCAGCGCCCCGGGCCGCCGCTGCGCGCTGGCGAAGGCCAGGTGGAAGATGTGCAGCAGGAACAGCCGCTCGCGCACCGTATCGCCGCCCCAGCCATAGGCACCGACGATGTCGCCCAGCATCCGCACCTTGATCGCCATCAGGGCCGGGAAGTCCGCCGCCGCCAGCAGGAAACCGCCCGCCCCTGCGACCCCGCCCTCGAGGCTGGCCGTGTTGCGGTACGCCTTGATCCTCGCCCGCGCGCGCAACTCCCGCGCCGCCAGCGAGCCGTCCGCCATGGCCCGGGCCGGGATCAGGTCCGAGCCGAACAGGATTCCCTTCGTCATCGCCTCGACGCCCGAGGTGATGATGGCGTGGACCTGTTCGGGGATGATCCGGTTGATCCGGTCCTGGGTCCCGCGCGTGGCCCGGTCCCAAAGACCGGGCGGCTTCAGCACCTTCGCCCGCCAGGCCGCGACCTCGGCGCGCACCGCTGCCTCATCGACGACCGTGATCAGGCCGTCGGGGACGGCCTCGGCGGCAATGATCTCGGGCAGGCTGGCCATGACGGCTCCGGCTGACGCGGGGTGACGGTTGCAGGTGAAAGCGAGCGGGTCTAGACCGCCGCCAACGCTTTCCCTCCCCACCCATACACGGCCTCAAACCGCGCCCGGCGCGACAGGCCAACGGAGACACCTTATGGCTCGCGCGAAGATCGCCCTTATTGGTGCCGGCATGATCGGCGGCACCCTGGCTCACGTGGCCGCCCGCGAAGCCCTGGGCGACATCATCCTGTTCGACATTGCCGAGGGCACGCCCCAGGGCAAGGCGCTGGACATCGCCGAGGCCACGGCCGTGTTCGGCACCGACGTCGCCCTCAAGGGTGCCAATGACTATGCCGACATCGCGGGCGCCGACATCTGCATCGTTACCGCCGGCGTGCCGCGCAAGCCGGGCATGAGCCGCGACGACCTGATCGGCATCAATCTGAAGGTCATGAAGGCCGTCGGCGAGGGCATAAAGGCCCACGCCCCCAACGCCTTCGTCATCTGCATCACCAACCCGCTCGACGCCATGGTCTGGGCCCTGCAGAAATTCTCGGGCCTTCCGAAGGAGAAGGTCGTCGGCATGGCCGGCGTGCTCGACTCGGCCCGGTTCGCGTATTTCCTCGCCGAGAAGACCGGCGTCTCCATCCAGGACATCCACGCCTGGACCCTGGGGGGTCACGGGGACGACATGGTGCCCATGGTGCGTCACTCGACCGTCGGCGGCCTGCCCCTGCCCGACGCCGTCAAGGCCGGCATGCTGACCCATGCCGAGCTGGACGCCATCGTCGACCGCACCCGCAAAGGCGGCGGCGAGATCGTCGCCCTGCTCAAGACCGGCTCGGCCTTCTACGCCCCGGCCGAGAGCGCTATCGCCATGGCCCGCTCCTATCTGCTGGACCAGAAGCGTGTCCTGCCCTGCGCCGTCTGGCTGTCGGGTGAGTACGGCCTTTCCGACCTCTATGTCGGCGTCCCCGCCCTGATCGGCGCCGGCGGCGTCGAAAAGGTCATCGAGTTCACCACCAATGACGACGAGAAGGCGATGTTCGCCAAGTCGGTGGAGTCGGTCCAGGGCCTGATCCAGGCCTGCAAGGACATCGACGGCAGCCTCGTCTAGGCCGCTATCGCGCGCGACGCGGTCGCTCGCTGCGGAAGAAAACGAAGGGGCCGCGGAGCGATCCGCGGCCCTTTTTCCGGCTATTGGACGGGCGCTGCCGCCAACCCTTGGGCGAATGTCCGCAGCATTTGTAGCCAGATCACTGTCGGCTCCCGCAGCTGTTCGGCCCCGGTGTTGGTCAGCACCACATCATACTGCACCACCGCCCCTGCCACGCCACCCGCCTCGGCCGGCATGAAGAAGGCCTTGAGGAAGCGGTTGTCGCGGTTCCATGCGTTGATCTGCTCCGGGGTGATCGGCCCCGAGAAGACGGCGCTGTACTGGATGTCGTCGCACAGGGCGGGGCCGCAGGCGTAGAAGGTCAGGTTCCACGGCAGGGGCTCGTCCGCAATGTGCAGACTGGAGACGCCGTCGCGCAGAACCGGCTCCCGGACATTGCCGCCCAGTCCGGTCAGCCAGGCCCTGGCATCGGCGACCGAAACGCCTGTGGTCTGGACCACCGCCGCCGGCGGGGTCCGGGCCAGGGCCGCACCGGGCAGGGCGACGGCGAGGGCCAGGGCGGACAACAGGACGGGCAGGCGCATGGATGATCTCCGGGGACAGTCGAGGTTAGAGCGATCCGCCCGAGCGGAATTGTGGCGCCACTCTAAGCCGTCCTCTCACGCGCCAGCCAGTCGGCGCTCGCCATCTCATTGAGCCGCGACGCCGTCCGCTCGAACTCGAACGCCCCGACGCCTTCGCGGTACAGGGCCTCGGGCGCCGCCCCGGCCAGGACCACCAGCCGCGTCCCGGCCTCGTAGAGGGCGTCGACCAGGGTCACAAACCGCCGCGCCGCCTGCTGATTGTCCGGTCCCATAACCGGGACATCCTCAAGGAAGAGGGTGTGGAACCGCGCCGCGATGGCCAGATAGTCCTGCGGCCCCAGGGCCGTGCCGCACAGCTGGTCGAAGGTCGCCCGGGCCAGCCCGCCGTCGGTGCGCGCGATCACCAGATCCCTGCCCAGCACCGTCAGCCGGGTCGGCGTCTCCTGCTGCTCGCCCTTGAGCTGCTCCCACAGCGCCTCGAACCCCGTGCGCTGCCCGGAGTCAGTATCCGTGTACCAGACCCGCGTCCCCATGAGCCGGTCCAGCCGCCAGTCGCGCGGC
>CANMXH010000013.1 GCA_947501315.1 Caulobacteraceae bacterium
CCTCGGAGTCGCCTCGTGCGGCGGCGGTGATGACAGCAAGGCCGGTAGCGCGCCGACCGAGATCACCTTCTCAATCCTGTCGGCCGAGGGTCAGAACTCGTCCGGACCGCTCTGGGAGCCGCTGCTCGAGGACATGTCGAAGGCTATCGGCGTGCCGGTGAAGACGCATTTCGGCTCAAACTATACGGTGCTGGTGGAGGCCATGCGGGCCAACCAGACCCAGGTGGCCTGGTTCTCGGCCAAGCCGGCGCTGGAGGCTATCGACCGCTCGGAGGGCGAGGTCATTGCCCGCACCGTCGATCTGGAGGGCCTCGACAGCTACCGCTCGACCCTGATCGTCCGCGTCGATTCCGGCATTACGCTTGATCAGGTCATGGCCTGCGGCAAGCGGTTCGACTTCGGGATCGGCGACGCCCAGTCGACTTCGGGCACGCTTGCGCCGCTGACCTTCCTGTTCAACCCGCGGAACATCAACCCGGCCCAATGTTTCAAGACCGTGCGGTCTGCCAACCATCAGGCCAATGCGCTGTCTGTCGTCACGGGCGTGGTGGATATCGCCACCTCCAACACCGTCAATACGGTCTTCCTGACCCGGCAGAACCCCCGGGCTGCGGCCCAGATTCGGGAAATCTGGCAGTCGCCGCCGATCCCCGAGAGCGGGATCGTGATCCGCGAGGATCTGGACCCGGCCCTGAAGGAGAAGATCCGCAGCTTCTTCCTGACCTATGGCCAGGGTGAAGGCGCCGAGGCGGAGCGCCAGCGCCGGGTGCTGGCAGGCCTCAACTATTCGCAGTTCCGCGCGGCCGATGACAGCTACCTGAACCCCGTGCGGGAAATGGTCGCCGATCGCCAGCTCAGTGAAGCCCGTGCCGCCGGCGATGCCGCCGGGGTGGCCGCCGCCGAGAAGGAGCTGCAGCGGCTGCGCAGCCTGCGAGAGGTCCAGCCTTGACTGACGCCGCCGTCTCAAACGCGGTCGCCGCCTCCCCGGTCCCCAAGCCCCCGACCAAGTCGCTGGGGTCATGGGCGCTCGACGTCCTGATCTGGGGCGGCGTTGCCGTGATCCTGCTGATCAGCATCGACGCGGTCGATCTGAAGAACATCTCGGCCGTGGTGGCCAATTCGGATCGCATCGAACTGTTCGCGGGCGACCTTCTTCGTCCCGACTTCACCAAATGGCAGCTGTTCGTCGCCAAGATGTGGGAGACGGTCCAGATCGCCCTATGGGGCACCTTTCTGGCCGTGTTCCTCGGCGTTCCCCTGGGTCTGGCCGCCGCCCGCAACATCGCCCCGTTCTGGGTCGTGACGCCCGTCCGCTGGCTGATGAACCTGCTCCGCTCGATCCCCGATCTGGTCATGGGCCTGCTGTTCGTCGTGGCCGTCGGCCTCGGCCCCCTGGCCGGTGTTCTGGCCATTGCTCTGAACACGGCAGGCGTACTGGCCAAACTGTTTTCCGAGGCGGTCGAGTCGATCGACAAGGGTCCTGTCGAGGGCGTGCGCGCCACCGGTGCCTCGCAGCTGCATGAGATCGTGTGGGGGGTCATCCCGCAGGTCGCGCCGCTTTGGACCTCCTTTGCACTCTACCGGTTCGAGTCCAACAGCCGTTCGGCGACGGTGCTGGGTCTGATCGGGGCCGGTGGCATCGGCCAGGTCCTGTTCGAGAGCATGAACGGTTTCGAGTTCCGCGACGTCTCGGCCATCGTCATCATCGTGGTCATCGCCGTGACCCTGATCGACATGCTGTCCCAGGCCATGCGCAAGCGGCTGCTGTAGTCGCCGCAAGCCGGACAAGGAAAAGCCCGCCTCCGCTTTCGCAGGGGCGGGCTTCTTTCATTCCGGTCCGGATCAGGCCGGGCGCAGATCCGGCGGCGTAGCCTCTTCCGTCAGGATGCGGATGGCCTCGTCCAGCGACACCAGTTCCTGGGCCTGTGAGCCCAGACGGCGGATCGCCACCGTGCCCGCCTCGGCCTCGTTCTTGCCGACCACGGCAATGACCGGGACCTTGCCGACAGAGTGTTCGCGCACCTTGTAGCCGACCTTCTCGTTACGCAGGTCCAGCTCGGCGCGCAGGCCCACGGCCTTGAGCCGTTCGACTACGTCGCGGGCATAGTCATCGGCTTCGGAGACGATGGTCGCCACCACGATCTGGGTCGGGGCCAGCCAGAGCGGGAAGGCCCCGGCGTAGTTCTCGATCATGATGCCGATAAACCGCTCGAACGAGCCGAGAATGGCCCGGTGCAGCATGACCGGCCGGTGCTTCTGGCCGTCCTCGCCGATATATTCCGCGTTCAGACGTTCCGGCAGGACATAGTCGAGCTGCAGCGTGCCGCATGTCCAGGTCCGGCCGATGGCGTCCTTGACGATGAAGTCCAGCTTGGGCGCGTAGAAGGCACCGTCGCCTTCCGCGATGACCGGGTCGACCCCGGCCAGGCGGGCAGCCTCGCCCAGCATGGCCTCGGCCTTGTCCCAGAACTCATCCGTGCCGGCGCGCACCTCCGGCCGGGTGGCGAGGGCGATCTCGTGCGTCTGCATGCCCAGGTCGGCATGGATCATCTGGGTCAGGCGGATGAACCGTTCCGTCTCCTCGACGATCTGGTCCTCGCGGCAGAAGATGTGGGCGTCGTCCTGGGTGAAGCCGCGCACCCGCATCAGGCCGTGCAGGGCTCCCGACGGTTCATAGCGGTGGCAGGCCCCGAACTCGGCCATGCGTAGCGGCAGCTCGCGATAGGAACGCTGGCCCTGATCGAAGATCTGCACATGGCCGGGGCAGTTCATCGGCTTGAGGGAGAGGGTTTCGCCCTCCACCGTCTCGCAGACGAACATATTGGGCCGGTATTTCTCCCAGTGGCCGGACTTCTCCCAGAAGGTCCGGTCCAGCACCTGGGGCGTCTTGACCTCGACATAGCCGGCGGCGTCCAGACGGCGGCGCATATAGGCCTCCAGCACCCGCCACAGGATCCAGCCCTTGGGGTGCCAGAAGACCATGCCCCGGCCTTCTTCCTGCATGTGGAACAGGCCCATGGCCTTGCCGATGCGGCGGTGGTCGCGCTTCTCCGCCTCCTCGACGCGCAGCAGATAGGCGTCGAGGTCCTCCCTGGAGGCCCAGGCCGTCGCATAGATGCGCTGCAGCTGCGGATTGCGATGGTCGCCGCGCCAGTAGGCCCCTGCCAGCTTGGTCAGTTTGAAGGCCTTGCCGACGAATTTGGTCGAGGGGAAATGCGGCCCCCGGCACAGGTCGATCCAGCTTCCCGTGCGGTAGGTGGTGATCGTCTCCGTGCCCGGCAGGTCGCGGATCAGTTCGGCCTTGAACGTCTCGCCCTTGCCCTCGAACAGGGCGATGGCGGCCTCGCGCTCCCAGACCTCGCGGACCAACTTTTCATCGCGGTCGACAATCTCGGCCATCTTCTTCTCGATGGCGGCGAAGTCGTCGGTCGAGAAAGGCTCCTCGCGGTGGAAGTCGTAGTAGAAGCCGTCATCGATCGCCGGGCCGATGGTCACCTGGGTGCCGGGGAACAGCTCCTGCACGGCCTGGGCGAGGACGTGGGCCGCGTCGTGGCGGATGGTCTCGAGGGCTTCGGGATCATCGCGCATGATCAGTTTGAAGTCGCCCGAGCCGCCCAGCGGCCGGTCGAGGTCGCGCTGTTCGCCGTTCAGGGCGACCAGGGCCGCGCGCTTGGCCAGCGAGGGGGAGATGGAGGCGGCGACGTCACGGCCGGTGACGTCGTCGGGATACTGGCGCGCGGCGCCGTCGGGGAATTTGAGGTCGATCATGTCTTCGTCTTTACGGGCGGCACCGGATCGTATTTCCAGCCTTCGCCGAAGGGTTGGCATTTGCAGAGGCGTTTGGCGGTGAGCCATCCCCCTTTGAGCGGTCCGTGCTGGATCAGCGCGTCCCGCCCATAGTCCGAACAGGTCGGCCGGAACCGGCACGACTGCCCGATCAGGGGCGACAGCGTCAGCTTGTAGCCCCGGTGGGCCAGCCGTACGCCGCGTTCATAGAGAG
This sequence comes from Caulobacteraceae bacterium, assembly GCA_947501315.1. Classification (GTDB taxonomy): domain Bacteria; phylum Pseudomonadota; class Alphaproteobacteria; order Caulobacterales; family Caulobacteraceae; genus Brevundimonas. Next base: position 4,001 of record CANMXH010000013.1, read on the forward strand.
TTCCGCCGGAAGCCATGTCGCCGCGCTTATCCCCCGCCAGACGCCGCGGAGCAACGGGGCTTCAGGCCGCGCCGGCAAGGCTGGTTCGTGTGTCGGGCCTTTTTCGGGCGAGAGCGGCCCGCACAGCGTCCAGAGTCGCCTCGACCGCAACCATGGTCGAGGCATGGCGCGCCGGATAGTGGGCGACCTGTTTCAGGGCGCGCAGGCCCTCGAAACGGCCCGTCGGGCCGTCCCCGCCGGCCTTGAGCATGGCGGACATGGCGTCTCGCGCGGCGACCAGTTCGTCGAGGGAGGTCCCGATCACGACCTCGCCGAGCACGCCCGCGGCCGCCTGACCGAGGGCGCAGGCCTTGACGTCCTGGGCGAAGGCTTCGATCCGGCCGGCGTCGTCGAGCGTGACGTCGACGATGGCCTTCGAGCCGCACAATCTGGCGACCCGGTCGCCCGTACCTTCCGGCGCGGCCAGCCGTCCACTGTGCGGAAGATTGGCCGCCAGCCCGAGGATTCGCGCGCTGTAGAGCTCGTCGATCATGACCCGATCATAGGCGATCAGCTGCCCTGGAGCGACCCCCAGGTGCGGGTCCGGTCCACGCCGGTCCCGCCGGCGCGTTCGCGCAGCCAGGAAAGGTTGCGGTCGGCCGCCTCGGGCGGCAGGTCGCGACGCAGCATCTGCTCTGCCTCGGCCAGATTGCCGGTCAACCCCAGCACCATGGCCAGGTTGAGCCGGACCTTCAGCGAGGCGCCCGGCTGGGCCACGGCACGACGCAGCAGCGGCTCGGCACCGGCGGCATCGCCGCGGGTCATGGCTGAGATGGCCAGGTTCGACAGGACGTCAGGATTGTCCGGCGACAGGACCAGGGCTTGGGCCCAGGCCGCGCGGGCGTCGTCCGGTCGGCGCACCTGCTCATAGGCCGTGCCCAGCAGTGACCAGGCGCGCCAGTCTCCGGGTTGGGCCTCGCGTGCGCCCTCCAGGGCGGCGATGCCATAGAAGGCCTGGCCGCGCGCGATGTGGGCGCGCCCGGCCTCCAGCATGGCCTCTACGTTGGTCGGCTGAACCACCAGCACCTTGCTGGCCATCTCGGCGGCCTGGTCGAACCGGCCGAGCTCACGCAAGGCCTGCGCTGCCTTGACGCCCGCGACAGGGTCCATCGGATCGATGTCGGCCTGGTCGGACCAGAAGATCTGGCGGCTCAGCGCGTCGGCGCGGTCATAGGCGACGCGAACCTCGGCTGCAGCCGGCTGACGGGCCATGGGCGCGGCCTGTGCCGGGGCCTGCGGCGCGGCCACGGGGTCGGCCATGACGGGCGCGGCGAGTCCGCCCAGAAGCAGGGCGACGGTTGCGATGCGGGCAGTCGTGCGCGACATGGAAGGCGCTCCGGAAGGTTCGAGCCGAGACTCGGGCTTTCTCGTCAATCCTTGGTTAAGATCGGGCTCCGCGGGGCCGGAAAGGCTGCCGACCATGTCCGTCCTGAACCCCGACCTGCTGAGTTCCGAGGCCGCGGGCGCGATTCCGGTGCGATTCGTGGGCCCGGACGGCCCGATCGACACCGCGCACCGGGCCTGGGCCGAGACCAACGGCTTCAAGGGCAAGCCCGGCCAGATTCTGGTCGTGCCGGAGGGGCAGGGCGGGATCGCCGCTGTGCTGGTCGGCACCGGAGAGCGTTTCGACCCCCTGTCGGCCCGCGCCCTGCCCGCGAGACTGCCGCCGGGTCTCTATCGCCTCGAAGCCGAAGCGGAGGACGCAAGCACGGCGGCTCTGGCCTTCCTGCTCGGGACCTATGTGTTCGACCGCTACAAGGCCCGGCCGGACCGCGACCGGGTGCGGCTGGTCGCGCCTGAGGGGCTGGATGTCGAGGTGGCCCTGCGCATCGCCTCGGCCTGTGCCCTCGCCCGCGAGATGATCGACACCCCGGCGGCCGACATGGGTCCGCTGCAGATCGAGTCCATCGCCCGCGAGATCGCTTCGGCCTCGGGGGCGACGATCACTGTAACGACCGGTGCCGCTCTGCTGGAGGACAACTATCCCGCTGTCCACGCCGTCGGCCGCGCCGCCGCCCCGCACCGGGCACCGCGGGTTATCGAGATCGGCTGGAACCTCGATCGCGCCGACCTCCCCCTTGTCGCGCTCGTGGGCAAGGGGGTCGTGTTCGATTCGGGCGGCCTCGACATCAAGCCGGCCGCCGGTATGCGCAACATGAAGAAGGACATGGGCGGTTCCGCCCATGCCCTGGCCCTCGGCCGGCTGGTCATGCAGGCGAATCTGTCCGTGCGGCTGGTCGTGCTGGTCGCAGCGGTGGAGAATGCCATCTCGGGCGACGCCTTCAGGCCCGGAGACATTCTGGGCAGCCGCAAGGGCCTGAGTATCGAGATCGGCAACACCGACGCCGAGGGCCGGCTGATCCTTGCCGACATCCTCACCCGCGCCGGGGAGCACGCGCCGGACCTGACCCTGGACTTTGCCACCCTGACCGGGGCAGCCCGCGTCGCCCTCGGGCCCGAGCTGCCGCCGCTCTATACCGATGACGAGACCCTCGCTGCGGACCTTCTCGAAGCCGGCCGCTCGGTCGGCGATCCACTGTGGCGGATGCCGTTGTGGCCCGGCTATCGTGCGGCCATCGAAAGCGAGCTGGCCGACCTGCGCAACGACTCCGCCGGCTGGGCCCAGGCCGGCTCTGTCACGGCCGCCCTGTTCCTGCAGAAATTCGCCCCGACGACCGGGAGCTGGGCGCATATGGATATCTTCGCCTGGAACCCCCGGGCCCGCCCCGGCTGGCCCGAAGGCGGCGAGGCCCAGGCGCTGCGGGCGTGCTTTGAGATGTTGAAGCGGCGGTTCGCGTAGGGCTTGGGTCTCAGGTCTCAGGACTTGGGATCAGCTCCGGTCACCTTCGAGCCAAGCCCTACGAGCTAAGCCCTAAGCCCTCCTCCCGTTAACGGCCCTTTCGGCTTCTTCCGCTACGACAACGGCTCAATCGGACGAGCCCACGTTTGACCGCAGCCGCTGCCAGCCTTGATTCCCGCACCACCCTGGCCCGGCCCGATCTGGCCGAGCAGGCGCTGGAGGGGATTGTGCGTGCCGCTGCCTTCCGGGCAGTCCGGGCGATGCACTGCGCCGTTCCGGTCGCTGACATCCACGCTGACTCCGTGGCGGGCGAGCACCCGGTCGATCAGCTGATTTTCGGCGAGGCCTTTGATGTCCTCGATTCGGGCGGCGACAAGGTCTGGGGCCGTGCCCGCCGCGACGGGGTCGTGGGTTGGGTCCAGCTGTCCGGGCTCGAGGATGGCGCGCCCCTGGCGACCCATCGGATCGGCGCGACGGACCAGGACCTGCCCCTGAACGCCCTTGTCATTGAGGCGGGCGAGCCTCCGGGTCTGGCCCCCATAGGCAGTTTCGCCGCCGAACCGGTCGAGGTGGCCGAGCGGTTGCTGGGCACACCCTACAAGCTGGGCGGTCGCTCATCGCTGGGTACGGATTGCTGCGGTCTTGTACAACAGGCGCTCTATGCCTGCGGTCGCGCGGCACCGCGCTATGCGGACCAGCAGGCAGAACTCGGACGGGCCGTGCCCGCCGGTCAGGCGCGGCGCGGCGACCTCGTGATCTGGCTGGATCCCCGGGAAGGTCCCTGGAACGGCCACGCCGGCTTCATCCTCGATGGCCATCGCGTGCTGCACGCTGTCGGACGGCTGGGCGCGGTCGTGGTCGAGTCGTTCGCAGAGGCGGACGCACGCCATCGCGTGGCGGGCTCGGACGGTCCGGTTTTCCGCCGACTCTGACCGCAAGAAAAAAGGGCGGCCCGAAGACCGCCCTTTCGTCATTCAGAAATCCCGAAGCTCAGTTCGCCGCGGCAGCTGCCGGCGGGGTCGCGGGCGTGTCACCGGCGGCGGCAGGCTCGGTACCGGCGGCCGGAGCGGCACCCTCAACAGGAACTGCCGGGGCGGCACCGGGCTGGCGTGCGGGATCGGGAGCCGGGATGGCCATGCCGGTCGAGCCCTGCGAGCGCAGCCAGGCGATCAGATTGACCCGGGTCGCTGTGTCGCGGATGCCGGCGAAGGACATCTTGGTGCCGGGGATGTGGCGACCGGGAGCGGTCAGGAACAGGTCGAGCTCGTCGAGGGTCCAGGCCGGGTTCGTCGCCTTGTGGGCCTGGAAGGCTTCAGAATAAGCAAATCCGGCCATGTGCATGACCGGCCCACCGGTCACACCATACAGATTCGGGCCGATGCCATTGGCACCGCCGGCATTCACAGTGTGGCAGGATTTGCAGCGGGCGAAGGCGGCTTCGCCTGCGGCCAGATCGGCGGCCGGCAAGACCGTGCCCCAGTCCGGCGGCAGCACCACTTCGGCTGGCCCGCCGGCGGCCTCTTCGGGCGCATCGACGAAATAGCCCATCTTTTCAGGGGTTTTGTTGTAGTAGATGGCGGCCGAGCCCTCTTTCACAACCAGAATGACGAAAACGGTCGCCAGACCGGCGCCCATGATCTTGTTCCACTTCAGATCGCCGCTCATGCGCGTCGTCTCATCCCGTTTTTGAGGCCCGGCCGTATGCAAGGACGGGCGAATTCTTGCGTGGCCGTCTCTTACACGCTAGCGCGGCCTTCGCAACCAGATCAGGACGGTCTGAGCGTCGCAGGCATCGACTTTGGGATTTGAATGTGAACCCGCTGATCCTGATCCCGGCCCGGATGGCCGCCACCCGCCTTCCTGACAAGCCCCTCGCCGATATCGGCGGGACGCCGATGATCGTGCGGGCCTGGCGTCAGGCTGTGCTGTCCGGCCTGCCCGTCGCCGTGGCTGCAGGGGATCGCGAGATCGTCGACGCCATTGAGTCGGCCGGCGGGGTCGCCGTCCTGACCGATCCGGACCTGCCCAGCGGCTCCGACCGCATCCGCGCCGCCCTGGACGCCATCGATCCCGATGGTCGCCATGACGCCGTCATCAACCTTCAGGGCGACATGCCCTTCGCCGATCCGGGCCTGGCCCTGGCCTGTGCCGCCCTGCTGCAGGACGAGCCCGCCTGCGACATCGCCACCCTGATCGCGCCGGAGGCCGACGCCTCCGACCGCGCCAATCCCGATGTGGTCAAGGCTGTGGTGGCTATGGAGCCGGGCGAACGCCACGGCCGCGCCCTCTATTTCACCCGCTCGACCCTCTATGGCGACGCCCCCGTCTGGCGCCACATCGGCCTCTACGGCTACCGCCGGGCCGCGCTTGAGCGATTCTGCGCCGCCCCGCCCTCGCCGCTCGAGCGCCGCGAAAAGCTGGAGCAGCTGCGGGCGCTCGAGATGGGCCTGCAGATCTGGGCCGCGGTCATCGACGAGGCGCCGCTGTCCGTGGACAATCCGGATGACCTCGCGGCCGCGCGGGCCTTGGCCCGATAGCGCTTCCGCTTTCCCGGCGAAGCCGGAACCAGATCATTGGCCCTTGAGCTGGAAGGTTCATCACAACGAACACAAAGGACTCACGAAGGGCACAACGGGAGCGGAGCCAGTCACAACCCTCGTCGTGTTCTTTGTGAATTCGTTGTGTTCGTTGTGATGAACCTCCCGGCCTCGGGGCCATCCTGATTGCTTGAAGCCCGGCTTCGCCGGGACGCGGCCTCAGACATCGAACCCGTCCACCCAGGCCTGCAGCAGGGTGCGCGCGATGGCGATCCTCGGTGGAGCCTTGATCGACGGGTGGGTCCCCGCAAGACAGGCCTGCGCCTCGTCCCGCGTCAGCCAGGCCACAGCCTCCAGCTCGGTCTGATCGGGCGTCGCCTCGCCGGAATCGACCTCGCACATCAGCCCGATCATCAGCTGCGACGGGAACGGCCAGGGCTGGCTGGAGTGATAGCGTACTGCCGTCACTGTCAGCCCGGCCTCCTCCTCGATCTCGCGTGCACAGGCCGCCTCTATGGTCTCGCCGGGCTCAAGGAACCCCGCAAGGGCCGACATCCGGCCCTCGGGCCAGGCCGCCTGCCGGCCCAGAAGGCAGACCGGCTCGGCACCGCCCCTGTAGATCGCCAGCATGATGGTCACCGGGTCCACGCGCGGGAAATGCTGGACGCCACAGGCCGGGCAGGTCCGCCTCCAGCCGCCCGACCCGTTCCCGGTCTCCACCCCGCAGGCGGCGCAGAAGCCATGCCGCCGTCGCCAGTCGAACAGGGACTTGGCCGTGCCCGCCATGGCCGCATCCGGCCCCGGCAGCAGGGCCGCCGCCTCGCGCATCTCGTGAAACGCCCCCAGACCCGCCAGCGGGCCGTCTGCCGGATCGGCCGAGCCCTCGACCTCGACCGCGAAACAGGGCGCGCCCTTCCAGAGGCCGAGGAACAGCTCCCGGTCCGGAACCACCGCTCTCGCATGGCTCAACGCCAGCCAGGCCAGCCGCGGCTCACCCGCCTCGATCAGCGGCCGGCCCTCCCACAGCACCATGGCCATGGCATCGGGGCTCGCCGCCTGTTCAGCCAGCCAGTCGGCATCGTCCCGCCGATCCCCCGCCCGATCGAGCGGATTGCCGGCGAAGGTATTGAGAGCGGTGAGGGACATGGACGCTGTCTAGCAAGCCCGGTCTTGCATCGGCGAGCCGAAATCGTCATATCGGCCTCGGAGATCGCGGGCGAAGGCTTCGCCAATCTGGTCAGGGCCGGAAGGCAGCAGCCACAACGAATTCCCCTTCGGGTCGCGGTCTCCACTTCCTTTTTTGGTGCGCTAACGCTCGGCTCGCGGAGCCTTGCTGCTTGAGCGCATTCCTCCCCCTTGGGGGAGGGGGACCATCCGAAGCCGCAGGCGAAGGATGGTGGAGGGGTGGAGGAAGATCGCGCGCGATCCGACGACGACCCACCCACAACTCCCTTCCCGCAACCCCTTCGCCCCCGGCCCGCCCCGCGCTAAGACTGTGGCATGAGCGATGCCGACCCGAATCCCGACGGCCCTCCCTGGGACGATGACGCGCCCGACGCCGACGTCGTCGAGCGCGATCCCGACACCGACGACATGTTCGGCTCGCCCGAACCCGCCGGCATGCGCGCGGCCGAGGCCGCCGCAGCGCCTCAGCCCGACGCAGGTCCCGCCCCCCATGCCGATGACGGCGCGGCCTATACGGTCCTCGCCCGCAAATACCGGCCGCACACCTTCGAGGACCTGATCGGCCAGGAGGCCATGGTCCGCACCCTGACCAACGCCTTCGCTACGGGCCGGATCGCCCATGCCTTCATGCTCACCGGCGTCCGGGGGGTCGGCAAGACGACCACCGCCCGTCTGCTGGCCCGTGCCCTGAACAATCAAACAGACGAAATTGACCGTCCGTCGCTGGAACTGACCGCCCATGGCCGGCACGATGCCGCCATCATGGCGGGCCAGCATATGGATGTGGTCGAGATGGACGCCGCCTCCCACACCGGAATCGACGGCATCCGCGACATCATCGAGAGCGTCCGCTACGCCCCCGTCGAGGCGCGCTACAAGGTCTATGTCCTCGACGAAGTGCACATGCTGTCGAACCAGGCCTTCAACGCCCTGCTGAAGACGCTGGAGGAGCCGCCGCCGCACGCCAAATTCATCTTCGCCACCACCGAGATCCGCAAGGTGCCGGTGACCATCCTGTCCCGCTGCCAGCGTTTCGACCTGCGCCGTGTCGAGCCGGAAATCCTCGTCGAACACCTCGCCCGCATCGCCGATCGCGAGGGGATGAAGATCGAGCAGGACGCCCTCGCCCTGATCGCCCGGGCCGCCGAGGGATCCGTGCGGGATGGTCTCTCCCTGCTGGATCAGGCCCTGGTGCAGGGCGACCGTGGCGAAACCGTGAAGACCGAGGTCGTCCGCGACATGCTGGGTCTCGCCGACCGCAGCCAGACCATCGCCCTGTTCGAATCGATCATGGCCGGCCGCACGCCCGAGGCGCTGGAGCTGTTCCGCACCCTCTATGGCTACGGTGCCGATCCGGTGCAGGTGACCAACGACCTGCTGGAACACTGCCACGCCGCCTCGGTGGCCAAGATGCTGGGCCCGCAGGCGACCCGCCTGCCCAATGACCAGGCCCGGACGCTGACGGCGCTCGGCGCGGTCATCTCGGCCGGGACCCTGGCCCGCGTCTGGCAGATGCTGCTGCGCGCGCTGGATGAGGTTCGCCGCGCCCCCAACCCTGCCGATGCGGTCGAGATGGCCATCGTCCGCCTCGCCTATGCCGCCGACCTGCCCGGACCTGAGGAGGCGCTGAAGGCCCTGCGCGACGGCGAACCCATGTCCGGCGGTGCGGCTCCGCGCGGCCCGTCCGGCGGCGGAGGCGGCGGCGGCTCAGCCCAGCTGGCGGCCCGCCCGCTTCCCGCGCCTTCGCTTCCCGACCCCCAGTCATTCGAACAGGTCGTCGCCCTGATCGGCGAGAAGCGCGAGGTCGGCCTGCAGATGGACGTCCAGCGCTACGTCCGCCCCGTGGCCTTCAAGCCCGGTGCCATCACCTATGAAAGCCTCGAGGGCGCGCCGCTCGATCTGGCGCGGCGCCTGTCGTCGCGGCTCAAGGACTGGACCGGCCGCACCTGGCTGATCGCCGCCAACGGCCAGGGCGGTGGCGAGACCATGATCGAGGTCGACCGTCGCAAACGTGGCGAGGAACGGGCGGCCGTCGAGGCTGACCCCTTTGTCCGGGCGGTGCTGGAGGCCTTTCCCGGCGCCGTCATCGGCGAGATCAAGACCCTCGCCCCGGCGGTTGAACTGCCGGTCATTCCGGATGGGTCGGGGGAAGAGGACTGAGCGGGTTTCCTTCTCCCGTGGGGAGAAGCTGGCCCGAAGGGCCGGATGAGGGCCGATTGTTTCCGTCGGCGTAAGCCGCCGCGCCCGTTATTCGGCTGACGCCGAAATGCTCGCAGCGGACCCTCACCCTTTCGTCTTGCCGATCGCTTCGCGCCCGGAGGCTCAAAGAATCGTCACCGCCTCCTCGAACGCCAGCCGCGGCGAACGCGGAAACAGGTTCTCGTCGCTGCCGTAGCCGAGGTTGACGATGAAATTCGGCTCGACCGCCGTGCCGGCGAAGAATCCGGCCTTGACGCCCGCGGCGTCGAATCCGGACATCGGACCTGCGTCTAGGCCCAGCGCCCGCGCCGCCAGCAGGAAATAGCCGCCCTGCAGGGAGCTGTTGCGGAAGGCGGTCTCACGCGCGGCCGCAGGGTCGGCAAACCAGTCCTTTGCGCCGGGCGCATGGGGGAAGAGCACCGGCAGCTTTTCGGCGAAGGCCAGGTCCATGCCGATGATCACATTGACCGGCGCCTGCAGCGTCTTGGCGCGGTTGGCTTCCGACATCAGGGGTGCCAGTCGGGCCTTGGCCTCTTGCGAGGTGATGAAGACGAACCGGGCCGGGGTGGTGTTGGCCGCCGTCGGGCCGAATTTGGTCAACTCATAGAGCTTGCGCAGCAGGTCGTCGGACACCGGCCGATCGGTCCAGGCGTTGCGCGTCCGGGCGGCGGTGAACAGCTGGTCCAGCGCCGTGTCGGGCAGGGGCAGGTCGCGGGCAGGGTCGAGGGCCATGGGGGATATCCAGATCAGCAACAGTGATAGATGCGAAATGGTCCCGGCCGGATTTGGTTCAAGAGGGTCCGAAACAAATTCTGCGGCGCGTTTTCAGGTCTGTCCCAAGCGGGAGCCAGCGCCTATTCTGGGGCCATGGATCTCAACGCTCTCATGAAACAGGCCCAGGCGATGCAGCAGAAGCTGCAGGACGCCCAGGCGAAAATGGCTGAAACCACCGCCTCCGGCACCTCCGGCGGCGGGCTCGTGACCGTGGCCCTGAAAGGCGCGGGCGAGGTCACCGCCGTGACCATCGACGACAGCCTGCTGGTCCCGGGCGAGGGCGAAATCCTCGCCGACCTGATCGTCGCCGCCCACGCCGACGCCCGGCGCAGGCTGGACGAGACCAACGGTGCCCTGATGCGCGAGGCCGCCGGGCCTATGGCCGGGATGAACATCCCCGGCATGCCGAAGCTGTTCTGAACCGCGGCTTCGACCGGGCGAGACGGTCGGGGCCGGCAGGTTCATCACAAAGACCACAAAGGGCCCACGAAGAACACGAAGGGGCCGGCGGCTCCGCGGCGCCCGTCAGGGCGACGCATCAGATCGGATTGCGGGCAAGGGCCCGCGAATGGCCGCGCCACCCCCGGGCCTTCGTGTCCTTTGTGCCCTTCTTCGTGTCCTTCGTGATGAACCAGCATGCGTCAGGGCAGGTCCCCATGGGGCCGACAGGGAGATAGGCAAGCGCTCAACCCCCATGGTATGCGCCGGACATGGCTGCTTCCGCCGGACCCGAAATCGAACGGCTGATCAGCCTCCTCGCCAAGCTTCCCGGCCTCGGTCCCCGCTCGGCCCGGCGCGCGGCCCTGGCCCTGCTGAAGAAGCGCGAACAGCTGCTGGTCCCGCTGGCGGCGTCGCTGGCCGAGACGGCGGCCAGGGTCACCTCCTGCAGCGTCTGCGGCGCGCCCGACACCCGTGATCCCTGCTCGATCTGTTCCAACAGTGCCCGCGACAACGCCCTGATCTGCGTGGTCGAGGAGGCCGGTGCCCTGTGGGCCATGGAGCGGTCGGGTGCCTTCCGCGGCAAATACCATGTGCTGGGCGGCCTGCTCTCGGCCCTCGACGGCGTCGGCCCGGATGCGCTCCGGGTCGCCGAACTGGTCGGGCGGGTGCGCGGTGGTGAGGCGAAAGAGGTCGTCCTGGCCCTGCCCGCCACCGTCGACGGCCAGACCACCGCCCACTATATCGCCGAAAGGCTGGCCGGTTCGGGCGTCGAGATCACCTCCCTGGCACGCGGCGTCCCGGTCGGCGGCGAGCTCGACTGGCTGGACGACGGCACCATCATCCAGGCCATGCGCCAGCGCCGCCCGACCTGAAGCGCAGGGGAAGCCTGACAAGCCCGGGGCCTGCCCGCGCCCCGACCGCAAGCAGACGCTTCGAGGGTCCGCTTTGGGTGGAGCGGACTTCGCCCCCGGGCCGAAGCGCGCCGCCCCACCACCATTCCACTTCCGTCATCCTCGGGCTTGACCCGAGGATCAGACCGTCCGGCTCCCGGTCAGGGAAGCGGCTACCAACGTCGCGGGGCCGGCCCCGAGGCACAGCGTGGCCCTGCATCTGATCCTCGGGTCAAGCCCGAGGATGACGGGCTGGAGGGTGGGGCGCGGCGAGGCCGCGGTGGACTGAAGCGCCGAATGCGGAGATTGCAAACGTCCGCAACGGGTCGGGAGCCGACCGTCGCCACCGGCTGGTTAGCTGACCTCGCGCTGGACCTCGTATTGGCTGCCCAGTGGGGCACCCGGTTCGAGACTAATCGTCAACGAGCGACCCTCGATAGAGCCCGACAGGCCATAGGCTGGATCGAGTTCAACTCGAAAAGCGTCGTTTGAGGCACGGACGATGCTGAGACCCATCAACGCATTCTGGTGATTGAAGTCATCAAGCTGCATCGCGGTGACTTCTTCGATCCTGAAGGTCACGACGGCATGATTTTTTAGGATGTAGAACCCATCCGCATTGACCGCGCTGGTCATCTCAAAGCCGTGGACCCGTAGTGTGCAGGTGGGTCCTGCGCGATCAAACGCGATGCTCAGCACCTCTGCATCATGAAAGCGAGGAGCATGGCCGTCGAACCATTCCAAAAGCTCCGCCCCTCCGGTCACCGAGTTCAGCAGTTCAATATTCACAGCGGACCCCCGTCAGAGTGATAAGCCTGAACCCCCCATCCAACGTCCGCAATGGGTCGAGGCTGTGTGAAAACGCCGACCCTCCATCACACCCTGCGACCGAAACCGACGCATCGATCGCCTAGCCTGTCTCCGTGCCGCCGCCGGGTGGTCGGGTCAGGGAAGAGGTCGCGACATGCGCACGGTGCGCACTATGTGCACTATGTGCACTCCAGATTTTCCGGACGCCCGACGCCATGGCGGCCCCTCCCGACTCCCGGTAAGGAACGGAGCATGAACGCAACCCTCGTCGCCTTTCTCGCCGCCTCTGTCGTCGCCGTCATCGCCCTGGCCTGGGCCCTGATGGAGCGCCGCCGCGCCTCCGCCGCCGATACGCGGGCGTGGGAGCTGCGCGAACGCTATGCCGAGACCGAGGCCCGGATGCGTCTGTTCGAGGACCAGGCCGCGACCTCGACCGAACTGCTCAGGGCCCAGGCGCGGGAATCGGCCACGACCGCCGCCGAGGAACTGCTCAAACGCACCGACGAGACCTTCCGCAATCGCGAACTGATGGCCCAGCAGCGGATGGAGGCCCAGCTCAAGCCGGTCGCCGACACCCTCGCCAAATTCCAGGAGCATGTCGCCGCGCTGGAGAAGGTCCGCTCGGAGGAGACCGGCGGGCTGAAGGAACAGCTGGCCCTGCTGATGACCGCCTCGACCGCCACCCGCGACGAGGCCCGGCGCCTGACCGAGGCCCTGCGCGGCAATACCGGCCGCCGCGGCCGCTGGGGCGAGCAGACCTGCCGCAATGTGCTCGAAGCCGCCGGCATGGCCGGGCGTTTCGATTTCGAGGAACAGTCCTCGACCGCCGACGACGCCGGCCGCCAGCAAAGGCCGGACTTCGTCGTCCGCCTGCCCGGCGGCGGCATGTTCGTGATCGACGCCAAGGTCTCGCTGGCCTTCGGCGATGAAGGCGACGGCGACGAGGAGGCCCAGGCCAGGGCCGCCTCGCTTCGCACCGCCAACAGTATGAAGACCCACGTGCGGCAGCTGTCGTCCAAGGCCTATCAGGACCAGTTCAAGCCCAGCCCGGATTTTGTCGCCATGTTCGTGCCCGGTGATGCCTTCCTCGCTGCCGCTCTGGACCATGAGCCCGATCTGATGACCACCGCCATGGCCTCGCGCGTCGTCATCGTCACGCCCACCACCCTGTTCGCCCTGTGCAAGGCTGTGGCCTACGGCTGGCGCGCCGAGGAGCAGGCGAAGAATGCCGAGGACGTCGCGAAACTGGGCAAGGAACTCTACAAACGCCTCTCGGTCATGGGCGGCCATGCCGCCGCCGTCGGGCGCGCGCTCGATACGGCCGTCGGCAAATACAACCAGTTCGTCGGCTCGCTGGAGAGCCAGGTCATGGTCTCCGCCCGCCGCTTCGAGGACCTGCAGGTGGACCACGAAGGCAAGGACCTGGGCGAACTGACCCCGATCGAGTCCGCGCCGCGAGCTCTCAGCCGGCCTGAACTGACCGTGGCCGAGGCACCGCCGGCGCTCCTGCCCGAAGCCTGACTTTTTCAGGACAAGCACGCTTGACATGGCGGTCTGGTGTTGTAAAACACCCTTGTCAAATCGACAGGGAGCCTTGTCATGAACGACCCATCCCGGCCGAGGCGTCCGCACGGACCCGGTGCCTATCTGCTGGTTGTCGGTGCCTCCCTGGTACTGGGTGGGCTGGCGGGGGCTGGAAGCGTCTTCCTCGGCGATCAGCCGGGGCCGGTCGGCACGGCCGTGACGGCGGCCTTGGTGACGGCCGCAATGGCCGTGGGTTTCACCGCCTGTCTGTGGTGGTGGCGCGGCATCGACGAGGCTGCCCGCGAGGCTCACAAATGGGCCTGGTGGTGGGGTGGTTCGGGCGGCATAGGCGTCGGCTCGGTCTTGCTGCTGACCCTGATGCTGCGGGCCGAGGAACAATCGCTTCCCGCCAAACTCGGCTCGACCCCCGCCGACATCTTCGTCTCGGGCATGATGTGCCTCCTGCTGTTCCAGCTGGCCGGCTATTCGCTGGCCTGGGCCGGCTGGTGGCTCAAGCACCGCTAGGAGCGACCCGATGAACAACCGCCTCAAGGTGTTGCGCGCGGAACGCGACTGGAGCCAGGCCGACCTGGCCGAACAGCTCGGTGTCTCGCGCCAGACCGTCAATGCCCTCGAGACGGGTCGCTATGACCCGTCCCTGCCACTGGCCTTCAAGATCGCAAGGGTCTTCGGCCAACCCATCGAATCCATCTTCACGGAGGACTGATCATGAATGCCAGTCCTGAAGCCCCCCGGCCCCTCGCTCCCGCCCGCCGTGGCATTACCTGACCCGACCCCGAAATCGCCTTTCCCTCCCACACCTTTCAGGATTGATCCCGTGACGCTTTCATATCGCCTCAAGACCCTCTCGCTCACGGCCCTCGGGGCTGTTCTCGGCTTCGGCCTCGCCGGTGCTGTCGCGTTCCAGCCTGTCCAGGCCTTTGCCCAGGCGGTCGAGGTCGCCCCGGCCCCGGTCGCCGCCCGCGCAGTCCCCCAGGCCGAGGGTGCGGGCCCCGCGCTCTGGGTCGTCCGCGATGCGGACTCGACCCTCTATCTGTTCGGTACGGTCCACGTCCTGCGTCCGACCACCGCCTGGGGCTCGGCCCGCGTCGACGCAGCCTTCGACAGCGCCGACCAGGTCTGGTTCGAGATCTCCAATCCCGACGACCAGGCGGCGGTCATGCCCCTGATCCAGCAGTACGGCCTGTCACCGGACCGTCCCCTGTCGAGCCTGCTGACCGCCGAGGAGATGACGGTCCTCAACACCATCGCCGGCTCTGCGGGCATGCCGGCCGGCCAGATCGACATCTTTCGTCCCTGGCTCGCGGGACTGGTCCTTTCGGTCGCCCCGGTGATGAAGGCGGGCTACGAACCCCAGTCTGGCGTCGAGCTGGTTCTGAAGGCGCGCGCCGAAGCCGCCGGCAAGCCCATCCAGGCGTTCGAGACCGTCGACAAACAGGTCGGCATCCTCGCCGGGATGTCCGAAGCGGATCAGCTGGCCTCCCTCCGCCTGCTGCTGGAGTCCTGGAGCGACAGCACGGCCGAACTGGACCAGATGGTTGCCGCCTGGGCGTCCGGTGACGTGCCGCGCCTCGAGGAACTCGCGGTTACTGAAATGCAGACGGAAACCCCGGCCCTCTACGAAGCCCTGCTGGTTCGTCGCAACACCGACTGGGCCGACCAGATCCAGACCATGCTCGCCGGTTCGGGAACCGTCTTCATCGCCGTCGGTGCCGCCCACCTCGCCGGTGACGACAGTGTCCAGGAAATCCTCGGGGACCGGGGCGTTACGGTAACCCGGGAATAGGCTGCGGCTGGAGCGGGCGGCGGGAATCGAACCCGCACGAAAAGCTTGGGAAGCTTTCAGGCTACCACTACATCACGCCCGCGGAGCCGAATGAAGCCTTAGGCGGAACGCCCCGGCGCATCAAGGCGCGATGCGCACGGGGCTTTCAGCCCGATAGACCACCACGCCGTCCACCACGGTCAGGGTCGCCCGGCCATTGGGAATATCGCCGACGGGCGCGGTCATCAGATCGACCGAGAAGGCCGTGAAGTCGGCCCGTTTGCCAACCTCGATCGTGCCCAGCTCGTCCTCCCGGAAGCTGGCGTACGCCGGCCAGAGGGTGAACATCTTCA
>CANMXH010000014.1 GCA_947501315.1 Caulobacteraceae bacterium
CAGTTCGCCGTCATCGGCCCCTGTCAGGGCCGCCTGCAGCAGGGTCAGGGCCTCGTCGGCACCGACTTCGGCGGAATCGAGAATCGCGGGGAGGGGTTCGGGGACGGTCATGAAGCCTAAGTAGGGGCTGACCGCCCCCGCGTCACCGGTATCCTGGTCCTTATCGTCGCGGGCTGGAGGCTGGACCGGCTGGTTTAGTTCTGATGAACATCGCCGGACCCCGACCCTGTCTGGTTCAGGCGCGTGGGTCTGCGGGTCAGGCTGACATCTCCCGAGCCGGAGATGTCGACATCCACCTGCCCCGAAGCTGCCGCCTCAACGTCGCCGGAACCGTCAATGTCGATTGTCGCATTTGTCAGTTCGAGGCCGGCCAGATCTGCATCACCCGAACCCGAAAGGTCGAGCCGCGCGTCTTCCGTCCGACCTTCAACCCTCACGTCGCCGGAACCCGACATGACCAGCGAGAGATGTGGCTTGTCGTAGTTGCGGATCAGCAGATTGGCGGAACTCGAAACGTCGAACAGGGTCACGTCGGGCGCGGTAACAGTGATCTTCAGGCCTTCGTCGTGGGCACGAAGTCCGCCGGGACCCCAACGAACGAGCACCTGCTCGGTATTGTCGCCGTCGTTGAAGGTCAGGCGGTCGCCCTGAAGCAGCTGGACGCGATCAACAAGCGTTTGCGGACCCGTGACGGTGACCCTTTTAGCGTCACCTTGAACATAGGTGACCTCGCCGGGGAGATCGACCACCAACATGGCACCACCGGCCCAGGGCAGGGTGCGCGTTGCGCTCGGCCCAAGATCGCCGCTCACCCGCTCAAAGCGGACGTCGTCGCCGTCCTCGTCGTGAAAACTCCAGACCCAACCGTGGCGGGCTAGGTCGTTGCCACCGATAGCGGCGGCCCCGGCGAGGGTGGCAACACATAGCACCGTTGCCGCACCGGCGATAACAAGAAGCGTACGGATCATGGTCTTATCCTCCCTCAGAACTTGCCGTCGGCTTGAGCCTTGGGCTCAAGCGCGGGCTTCAACAGCCGATAGTGCAGGCGCGCGAACCAGACGGTCGCATTGACCAGCAGGATGGTGAGCACGGCAGTCAGGGCTCCAAGCGCTGTCGCCCCGGCCATCAAGCCGATGCCGCCCAGGATCGCCGCGAGAGGACCACCCGGGAAACCTGCCAGCGGCCCGGCGATCATCACCGCTCCGCCTCCGATAAAGATACCGATGGCCGCCATGAAGAAGCCGAACAGCACCCCGACCACACTCATGAAAATGGGCAGCAGGATCAGCAGGTCGATCGCACCCAGCCCAAGGACCGCAAAGATGGCTGCCACGGCGGCCGACGGGTTCTTCTCCTGATGCCAGCGCTGGGCACCGGCCTCGGCCCTCAGCTCGCGGGCCAGACGGTCGGGATCGCCGAGCGCCGCGGCCACCTCGGCCTCCGAGCGCCCGGCGGCGAGGCCGTCCTCGAAATGGATTTCGTAGTCCGAGGCGATGTCGGCGGCGGCCGCGGTCGGCATGCCGACCAGGCCTCGCTTCAACCGGCCCATGAATTCGGCGCGGGTCATTGTTCAGCTCCCCTTTCGGCGGTGACGTCTTCGGTGGGCCCGGCGGGTGAGGCGGCCGGCGCCGCGCCGTCGAGAACGGATTCGACCGCGCGGGCGAAGGCGCGCCACTCGGTCGTCTGGGCGTCGAGCGCCCGGCGGCCGGCATCGGTCAGGCGATAGTATTTGCGCGACGGCCCGGACGGCGATTCGACCAGATAGGTCTCCACCTGTCCGTCGGAATGCATCCGCCGCATCAGCGGATAGATGGTCCCCTCACCCATATCGATCGCATCCGAGAGGGTGGATGCGATCTCATAGGCATAGCTGTCGTGCCGGTTCAGCAGGGCCAGGACGCACAGCGTCAGCACCCCCTTCTTCAGCTGTATCTCAATGGCTTCAGGCACTGTCGGCCCTCCTTCTGATGCCGAGACGTATCGCAAGGTATCTGGCAACACAAGGTAGCTGTCATAACATGACGGAGAATTAATCCGGGCCTGCGCACCCCCTGCGTCGTTCAATCCACCGGCAATCGCTTGGCAAGCGCCGGAGGGGGCGATATGCACCGCCCGAAGTTCTGCTGTGGGCCAAGGGTGCCGTCAGCTGGTTGCGATTAACTCGCAAAAATTTGCGGCGAAACGGTTTAATGAGGATATCTCGCATGGGGATGGGCACGCGGGCCCGGGCGTTCATCGGCGGTGGCATCACCGCCCTGGGCCTGGCCGTTTTCTCCGCTACGCCGACGTGGGCTCGGCCGCTGGTTGGTCAGCCGACTGACGGGGCTCTGGGGCTTCAGCCTTCGGCCTCGCCGCTGAAGGTCCAGGCGACCTTCTTCCACGATATCATCCTTATGCCGGTGATCACCGGCATCACCCTGCTGGTCCTGGGCCTGCTGGTCTGGGTCGTCATTCGCTACAACAAGAAATCCAATCCGGTTCCGGCCAAATGGAGCCACAACACCTTCATCGAGATTGTCTGGACCGTGCTGCCGGTCCTGATCCTCGTCGGGATCTCGTTGTTTTCGTTCCGTCTGCTGTTTGCCTATCACGACATGCCCACGCCGGACCTGACGGTGAAGGCCACGGGCAACCAGTGGAACTGGTCCTATGAATATCCGGACCAGGGCGTGCCCGAATACGTTTCCAACATGATCCCGGAAGACGAGATCGCCGCGCGTGGCATGCCGCACAGCCTGTACCGGCTCGCTGCCGACGAGCCGATCGTCGTGCCGGTGGGCAAGACGGTGCGGGTTCTGGTTACCGCCACCGACGTGATCCACGCCTTCGCCCTGCCGGCCTTCGGCCTCAAGACCGACGCCATCCCGGGACGGGTCAACGAGACCTGGTTCCGCGCGGACCGCACCGGCGTCTTCTATGGCCAGTGCTCTGAACTGTGCGGTGTCGACCACGCCTTCATGCCGATCCAGATCAATGTCGTCACCGAGGCCGAGTTCGCCGCCTGGGTCGCCTCCAAGGGTGGCTCGATGACGCCGCAGGCCCCGGCCGCCCCGGCCGCCGCCGCCGCCCCGGCCGCCACCGATGCGGCGGTTCCCGTCGCCGCCACCGCTCAACCCGCTGCGCCCGCCACGGCTCCCGCCGTTGCTCAGGCCGCCCAGTAACGAACCGCGAGAGCCCCACAGCTATGGCCACCGCAGCCGAAACCCTCGTCCATGACCACGACGGGCATCATGACCACAAGCCGGGTTTCTTCACCCGCTGGTTCCTGTCGACCAATCACAAGGACATCGGCACCCTCTACCTGCTGTTCGCCATCATGGCGGGCCTGGTCGGTGGTGCCCTCTCCGGCCTGATCCGCTGGGAACTGGCCGAGCCGGGCATCCAGTTGTTCCGCGAGGGTGGGCTGATCGACGGGCTTGGCCTCGTCCAGGCGTCCAGGCACGGCTACAACGTCGTGGTCACCGGCCACGCCCTGATCATGATCTTCTTCATGGTCATGCCCGCCATGATCGGCGGCTTCGGCAACTGGTTCGTACCGATCATGATCGGCGCGCCGGACATGGCCTTCCCGCGCATGAACAACATCTCCTTCTGGCTGCTGGTTGCGGCCTGGGTGCTGTTGATTGTTTCGATGTTCGTTCCGGGAGAGCCCGGTGGCGGCCTCGGCTTCGGCGGCGGCTGGACCATCTATCCGCCGCTTTCGACCAAAGGGCATCCCGGTCCGGCCATGGACCTGGCGATCTTCTCGCTCCACGTGGCGGGTGCCAGCTCGATCCTCGGGGCGATCAACTTCATCACCACCATCTTCAACATGCGCGCGCCGGGCATGACCCTGCACCGGATGCCGCTGTTCGCCTGGTCGGTGCTGATCACCGCCTTCCTGCTGCTGCTGTCCCTGCCGGTCCTGGCCGGTGCCATCACCATGCTGCTGGCCGACCGCAACTTCGGAACCAGCTTCTTCGACCCGGCCGGCGGCGGTGACCCCGTCATGTTCCAGCACCTGTTCTGGTTCTTCGGCCACCCCGAGGTCTACATCCTGATCCTGCCGGGCTTCGGCATCATCAGCCACATCGTCTCGACCTTCTCGAAGAAGCCGATCTTCGGCTACCTCGCCATGGCCTACGCCATGGTCGCCATCGGCTTCGTCGGCTTCATCGTCTGGGCGCACCACATGTACACGGTGGGCATGGGCGTGAACCTGCGCGCCTATTTCATCGCCGCGACCATGATCATCGCCGTGCCCACGGGCGTGAAAATCTTCAGCTGGATCGCGACCATGTGGGGCGGCTCCATCAGCTTCAAGACGCCCATGCTGTGGGCGATCGGCTTCATCTTCCTGTTCACCCTCGGCGGCGTGACCGGCGTGGTCCTGTCCAATGCGGGCATCGATTACAGCCTGCACGACACCTATTACGTCGTGGCCCACTTCCACTATGTGCTGTCGCTGGGCGCCGTCTTCGCCATCTTCGCGGGCTTCTACTACTGGTTCGAGAAGATTTTCGGCGTGAAGTACAACGAGTTCCTCGGCTGCCTGCATTTCTGGCTGATGTTCGTGGGCGTGAACATCATCTTCTTCCCCCAGCATTTCCTGGGCCTGCAGGGCATGCCGCGCCGCTACGTCGATTACTCGGACGGCTTCGCCTACTGGAACATGGTCTCCACCTGGGGCTACGTCATCACCATCGTCGGCGTGCTGGTCTTCCTGATCATGCTGGCCGAGGCCGCCATCCGGCGTCGTCCGGGCGTTGCCAACCCCTGGGGTGAAGGCGCCACGACCCTGGAGTGGACCCTGTCCTCGCCCCCGCCCCACCACCAGTTCAATGAACTGCCGGTGGTCAAGGACGACGGGCACTAGACCGGTCCATCCTGACCGCGAAAAATCGGGGGCCGCTCCTTCAACAGGGGGCGGCCCTCAAGCGTTGAAAGCCCGATGACCGAACCTGCCACAGTCACCGTCTCGACGGCCCAGCCGGAAGATTTCTTTCAGCTGTTGAAGCCGCGCGTGATGTCACTGGTGATCTTCACCGCCGTGACGGGTCTGGTCGTCGCGGGCGGTGACCTTGACTGGCTGTCGGCGGCCATCGCCATCCTGTGCATCGCCGTCGGCGCCGGGGCGGCAGGGGCGCTGAACATGGCGCTGGAGGGCGAGACCGACGCCCTGATGCGGCGTACGCGGGGACGGCCCGTGGCGGCCGGACGGGTCAACAAGAATGACGCCATGACCTTCGGCGTCATCCTGTCGATCTTTTCGGTCATGCTGCTGGGCATGACGACCAACTGGCTGGCCGGCGGCCTGCTGTTGATGACCATCCTCTACTATGCCGTCTTCTACACCCTGCTGCTGAAGCGTCGGACGCCCCAGAACATCGTTATCGGCGGGGCCGCCGGAGCCTTTCCGCCCGTGATCGGCTGGGCTGCAGCGACCGGCGAGGCCCCTTGGCAGGCCTGGCTGCTGTTCCTGATCATCTTCCTGTGGACCCCGCCGCACAGCTGGGCGCTCGCCCTGTACTCAGCCGGCGACTACGCCCGGGCGGGCATCCCCATGATGCCGGTCGCGCGCGGTGCGAAAAGCACCCGGCTGCAGATCCTGGTCTACAGCCTCGTGTTCGTGCCGGTGGCTGTCGCGCCCGGTTTCGTCGGCCTTGGCGGCCCCCTTTATCTGGCGGTTTCGATCAGCGGTGGGCTGGCCTTCCTGTTCCTGGCTGTCCGCCTCTGGCGCAGTCGCGCCGGTGATCAGGCCGACAAGGCCGAGGCCGTGGGACGAGAGGCCGCATTGTATGATGTCCGCGCCGAGGCCAAACCGGCCCGCAACCTGTTCGCCTTCTCGATCCTGTATCTGATGGCGCTGTTCGCGGCCCTTCTGGTCGAGAGCATCACCACCCTTCCCGGACTGTCATGACCATGCGCCGCCTGACTCCCGAAGAACTCTCCGCCCGCAACAAGCGCAACCTCGCCCTTGCCGGTGTCCTGGTCGGCTTCATCCTGCTGGTGTTCGCGGTTACCGTCCTGAACCTCAAGCGCAATATCGACGCCCGCAAGGAAGCCCTCGCGGCCGGTGCGCCTGTGGAGTACGCGCGGTGAAGAAGCCGACCGCCAACCACATTGTCGCCATCGCCTGCGCCGCCGGCGTCATGTTCATGACCGGCGCGGCCTTCGCCGCCGTGCCCCTTTACCAGCTGTTCTGTCAGGTCACCGGCTTCGACGGCACGGTCCGCAAGGCAGACAAGGCACCGGATGTCCAGCTGGACGAGACAGTGCTGATTCGGTTCGACACCAATGTGCGCGGCCTGCCCATGACCTTCCGGGCCGAACAGGTCAGCCAGCGTGTCCACATCGGCGAGACCGGCATCGCCTATTTCGATGTGACCAATACCTCCGACCGTCCGATCCAGGCCACGGCCGGCTATAACGTCGTCCCCGAGCGGGCCGGCCCCTATTTCCAGAAGCTGCAGTGTTTCTGCTTCGAGGGGCAGACCATCCAGCCCGGCCAGACGATGAAATTCCCCGTCCAGTATTTCGTGGCACCCGAAATGGCGACCGATCGGGAGAGCCGGGGCGTTGAGGAGATCACCCTCAGCTATACCTTCTACCCTACCCAGGGCTTCGAACAGGCCGCAAACGCGGACACCGCTCCAAATGCCCAAGGCTCTGGCGCGGCGGGATAGCCGACGCTATAGCCTGCCCCTAACGACTCTCGACTGTTTCAAGAGACCCTGATGGCCGACGCACACGCCACTCCTCATCACGACTACCACCTGGTGAACCCCAGCCCCTGGCCGCTGATCGCCTCGATTGCGACCACCTTGATGTTCATCGGCGCTGTCGTTTGGATGAAGGGCCTGGTCGGACCCGATGCGGGTCCGATCGCGGCTGCCCTGCTGGCCAAGGGTGACAAGGTCCTGTTCTTCGCCGGCCTGGCCGGGGTTCTGTTTTCCGCCGTCGCCTGGTGGGCGGACGTGATCAAGGAAAGCAAGGCCGGGGATCATACGCCGGTGGTTTCGATCGGCCTGCGCTACGGCATGATCATGTTCATCGCCTCGGAAGTGATGTTCTTCGCCGCCTTCTTCTGGATCTTCTTCGAGATGGCGGTCTTCAACGAGGCCCGCGCCCACATCCCCGACCTCGCCGGCTGGGCCGGCACCGCAGACGCCTGGTCGACCTGGCCGCCCAAGGGCATCGAGACCCTCGATGCCTGGCAGCTGCCGCTGCTCAATACCGTCATCCTGCTGCTCAGCGGCACGACGGTGACCTGGGCCCACCATGCGCTGCAGGTGGGTGACCGCAAGGCGGCCCGGACCGGCCTGATCATCACCGTCCTGCTCGGTGTCCTGTTCACCGCGGTGCAGGTCTATGAGTACGACCACATTCTGCACGAGAACCTGTTCTTCAACGAAGAGGCCGCGAACTCGGGGCTCTATGGCTCGATCTTCTTCATGGCGACCGGCTTCCACGGTTTCCACGTCCTGCTCGGCACCATCTTCCTGCTGGTCTGCCTGCTGCGCCTGATGGCCGGCCAGATGTCGCCCCAGAAGCATTTCGGTTTCGAGGCGGCGGCCTGGTACTGGCATTTCGTGGACGTGGTCTGGCTGTTCCTCTTCGCCTTCGTCTACGTCACCTTCGGGTGACGGACGGCCCCACAGGGCTTGATCTTGAGCCGGCGCGGATCAACCCGATCCGCGCCGGACTTCTTTGTCGCTGTCCCCACTGCGGCAAGGGTCCGCTGTTCACGGGGTTTCTCAAGGTGGTCGACCGCTGCGCCGCCTGCGGCTTCGACTTCACCCGGCTGAACACCGGCGACGGGGCCGCCATCTTCATCATGCAGATCGCCGGCGGCATCGTGGTCTTCGGGGCCCTGTTCGTGCAGGTGGCGTACAACCCGCCGATCTGGGCCATGCTGCTGGTGTCGCTCCCGCTCGTCGCCGGCCTGTCCCTGGGCCTGATGCGGCCCGGCAAGGGGGTG
The DNA here is from genome assembly GCA_947501315.1 of Caulobacteraceae bacterium. Taxonomy (GTDB): domain Bacteria; phylum Pseudomonadota; class Alphaproteobacteria; order Caulobacterales; family Caulobacteraceae; genus Brevundimonas. Next base: position 7,961 of record CANMXH010000014.1, read on the forward strand.
ATGATCGCCCTGCAGATGCGCAACAGGTCGGGACAGTCGCGTCATGACAGCTGAGGCCGCACGCCCCCGCTTCCCATTCGGCCTGACGATCGTCTGCGCCCTCGCCCTCGCCCTTCTGTGCGGCCTCGGCGTCTGGCAGGTGCAACGGATGCAGTGGAAGAACGGCCTGATCGGCCAGGCCGAGGCTGCCGCCACCGTTCCGCCCGCGCCGCTCGCCGCCGTGATGGCGCTCCACGATCCTGCCTTCCGCAAGGTGGCCGTAGACTGCCCGGGGCTGGCCACGGCCCCTTATGTCGAGCTTCAGACCATCCATGACGGCGAGCCGGGGGTGCGGCTGATCTCGGCCTGTCGTCCCGCGGACTTCCCGGCGGTCTTCCTGATCGACCGGGGCTTTGTCGCGGAGACCATTTCCGCCCGCCCGCTTGTCGCGGCCTCGATGGCACCGTTCCCGCTGGTGGCGGAGGTGCGCGAGACGCCGCCCCCCGGACCGATGGCCCTGCCCGTCGACAAGGGCCGGTTCTTCGCGCGGGACATGGCAGGCATGGCCGAGGCCCTCGGCTTGGCCGACCCTGCTCCGAACACCCTGTTCGCCCTGACCTCATCCAATCCGGAGTGGCAGGCGCTCCAGCCTTCCGCGCCGCCCGCGGCCTTCTCGAACAACCATCTCGGCTATGCCCTGACCTGGTTCGGACTGGCGCTGGCGCTGGTCGGTTTCTACATCGTGCTGCTCCGCAGAACCCTCAAGCAGCCTCGCTCCGCGAGCGAGGCGATAGGGAAAGAAGAGTCCTCCTGACCGCCACGCTCCATACCCTCTCCAACGGCGTCCGCGTCGTCTGCGATCCCATGCCCGGCCTGCGCACCCTGGCCCTGACCGTCGCCGTGCGCGGCGGAGCCAAATGGGAGACCGAGGCGACCTCGGGCTGGTCCCACTGCCTGGAACATCTGGTGTTCAAGGGCGCGGGCGACATGGGCGCGCGCGAGATCGTCGAACGGATCGAGGCCGAGGGCGGCTCGCTGAACGCCTCGACCGGCTATGAGCGCACCAGTTTCGAGGTCCGCGCCCTGCACGGCTCCCTGCCGCTGGCTATGCAGGTGGTGTCCGACCTGGTCTTCCGGCCCACGCTCGACCCGGCCGAGATCGAGCGCGAGAAGGACGTGGTGGCCCAGGAGATCGCCGAGGCCTTCGACACCCCCGACGACCACGTCTTCGAAATGGCCCAGACCCGGGCCTTCCGCGGCCAGCCGCTGGGTCGGCCGATCCTCGGCTCCGTGGCCAGCCTCAGGCCGATCACCCGCGCCGCCATCGGCGACTGGCGCGCGCGTCTGTATTCGCCGGACCGGATGGTCGTGGCCGTCTCCGGCGCCGTGAACGAGGCCGAGCTTCTGGCCTTGGCAGGGCACTGGTTCGGCGGCGAGACCTCGACCCCGGCCGAAGCGCCGGCCGTCCCCCGGTTCACCGGCGGCGAGGCAGCCCTGACGCGGCGGATCGAACAGGCCAATATTGTCTTCCAGCTGCCAGCGCCCTCGGCCCATGACCCGTCCTACGCCGCGACCCGGCTGATGACCGAGATCCTCGGCGGCGGCATGGCCTCGCGTCTGTTCCAGAGCGCCCGCGAGGAACGCGGCCTGGCCTATGCCATCGATGCGTACCATGAGCCCTATGAGGACGCCGGTCTGCTGGGCATCTACGCCGGTGCCGCCGCCGACCGCGCCGTTGAACTGGCCCAGGTCTGCGCCGCCGAGCTGAAAGCCCTGGCCGAAACCGGCCCGACCGCCGCCGAACTGTCCCGCGCCAAGGCGGTGCTCAACGCCGGCCTGTGGATGTCGGACGAAAGCCCCGCCGCCCGCGCCGGCCGCGCCGCCGCCCAGGTGCTGATTTTCGGGGCCCTGATCCCGTCGCAGACCATGTCGGAACGGACCCTGGCCCAGACCGTCGATACGGTCCGGAGCGCCGCCGCCACTTCGCTGATGGCCGGGCTCTGCGCCACCGCGGTGCTGGGGCCGAAGGCGGCGGCTCCGGCAGGCGCGGCCTTCCGCGAAGCCCTTTTCGGGTAGTTCCCGGGACTCCTTGTCATCCCGGAAGCGCCGCAGGCGCTGTCCGGTGTGGTTCACCTCGCCGGAACACTGCGCTAAAACGGACTCATGGCCCTGCTGGACTGGATCAACGATGCGACCGGGCCGGTGGTGAAGGGCCAGGGCGTGACCCTGCGTCCGCCGCGCCTTTCCGATCACGAGGCCTGGGCGGCCGAGCGGCGGGCGTCGCAAGCCTGGCTCCAGCCCCGGGAACCTCTCTGGCCCGAGGACGATCTGACCCGGGCCGCCTTCCGGCGCCGCCTTTCGATCTATGCCCGCGAGATGGAGGCCGGCAACGCCTGGCCCTTCTTCATCTTTACCGATTCCGACAAGTCGCTGGTGGGGGCGATCACCCTGTCCAATGTCCGGCGCGGCGTGGCCGAGACCGGCACCTTGGGCTACTGGGTCGGCCGCAGCTACGCCGGTCGCGGATACGCCACCGCTGCGGCCCGGGCCGTCGTCGCCTGGGCCTGCGAGGACCTGAACCTGCATCGGGTCGAGGCGGCCTGTGTGCCGGACAATGCCGCCTCCCGCCGCGTGCTGGAAAAGTCGGGCTTTCAGCTGGAGGGAAAGGCCCGGGCTTATCTGAAAATTAACGGCGTTTGGGCAGATCATCTCCTGTTCGGCTTCGTCAATGACGGGGTCGGGCGCGGCGGCTGACTCCGGCCGTCCTGTCGGGACCCTTCAGGCGTTTGAACACTCGCTCCAGAAGTCTGGCCTGGGACGCGACGACGGCCATTGAGGCGTTGGCCGCCGCGGACACGGCCCTGTGGATCTGGACCCCGTCCGACGATCAGATGCGCTTCACCGGCGCGACCCGGGCCCTCGGCCTCGGTCCGCTGGCCCCGGAGTGCTCGGGGGCGGCCTTCACCGCCGTGGCCCTTCCTCAGGATCGAGCGCTGGCCGAGAAAATTCTCAAGCCGCAGGCCGAGGGCACCGAGGTCGCTGTGCGCCTGCGCATGCGGGATTCAGAGACCTGCATCTGGCGCGGCGTCTGGCTCGAGGACGGGCTGCGCGCCGCCGGTGTCGTCGCTCTCGAAGCGAAATTCGCCGCCTCCCATCTCGACCGGCTGACAGGTCTCCTCGACCGTCGCACCTTCCTCGCCCGCGCCGGCGAGCAGCTGACCCAGCCGGGCGACTATGAACTGGTGGTCGCCGACGTCGACCGTCTGCGCCGTCTCAATGAGGCCCTGGGCCATGAGCGCACCGATCTGGTCCTGGCCGCCCTCGGATCACGACTGAACGCCGCCTTCGCCCGGGACGCCCATGCCGCCCGCATCGGCGAGGATGAGTTCGCCGTCCTCGCCTTGCGCGGAAGCGGCACAGTGGCCGAACGGGTGCGCGAGGCCCTGGAACAGCCGCTGCGGATCGCCGGTTTCGACATCTATCCGACCGTCTCGATCGGCTCGGCCCAGGCCGAGGGCGGGCTGGACGCGCCGGACCCCGCCGAGCTTCTGCGTCGGGTCGAACTGGCGGTCGAACAGGCCAAGACCGCAGGCCGCGGCGGGGCCGCCGCCTATGGCCGCGCCCTGGAAAGCGACAGCCTGTCCCGGCTGGCCATGGAGGCCGACCTGCGCAACGCCTTCCTGCGTGGTGAGATCGAGCCCTTCTATCAGCCGGTCGTCAACCTGCTGACCGGGGCTGTGGCCGGGTTCGAGGCCCTGGCCCGCTGGCGCCATCCCCGGCGGGGTGTTGTCCCGCCCGATGAATTCCTCGGCCTGGCCGACGAGATGGGCCTGATGAACGATCTCGGCCTGCTCATGATGACCCGGGCCTCGCGCCAGCTGGCCGAATGGCTGGTCCGCCATCCGTCGGCTGGCAAGCTGTTCTGCAGCGTCAATCTTTCGGTCGGCGAGATCGAACGGCCCAATCTGGTCGAGGACGTGACCCGGATCATCGCCGAGGCCGGCCTGCCCCGCGGCGCACTGAAGCTGGAGGTCACCGAGGGCGACATCATGCGCGATACCACCCGCGCGGCGGACACCCTGACCCGGCTGCGTGAAGCCGGCGCCTCCCTGGCGCTGGATGACTTCGGCACCGGCTTCAGCTCCCTCACCTGGCTGGCCAAACTGCCGTTCGATACGCTGAAGATCGACCGCTATTTCGTTCTGACCATGGACAAGGACGAGGGCTCGGCCAAGATCGTCAAATCGGTGGTCAACCTGGGCCGCGACCTGTCGCTGGAAGTCGTCGCCGAGGGCGTCGAAAACGCCAGCCTCGCCAAACTCCTGCTCGACGCCCAGTGCCACTACGGCCAGGGCTTCGGCTACGCCCCCGCCCTCCCGGCCCAGGAGGCCGAGGTCTATCTGAATGAGTCCCTTGCCGACGGCACGGCCCCGATCAAGGCGCGGTCGGCTTAGGGCGGGGTCACGCCGGCCTCGCGCCGTTTGGTCGGGCATCCAAGTTGTGCTAGAAGAACATCGTTCGCCCTGTGGGAGGGGACGATATGCACCGGATATCGACCGCGCTCATTGGCTTGCTGGCGCTGGGTGCCTGCGCCACCACCCCAACCTACCGGATCAACTTTCTCGACCAGCCTGTCGAGGTCGCGATCGCCCGCTACGGGCCACCCGACACTGTTCTGGACATGCCGGACGGCCGCCGCCAGTACCAGTGGCGCAAGCGGCGGACCGACAACGTCGGCGAGCAGATCATCCGGGAAACATGCCGGCACACGATTTATGCGCGCTGGAATGACTCCGCCAATGACTGGATACTGATGAGCCGGAAGCCCTCGGTCAGGTGTCCCTGAAGCTGGCGGTGGTGCCCTGACTGACCGAAATCCGACCCGCGCCTAAGGGCTGAAGGCCCCTCCGCCGCGGGTCGAAAGCCGGCTCGGCCCCTACGCCCGCCCGCTCTGCCCCGACAACCGCGCCGGATCCACACCCAGACCCGCCAGCGCCCTGGCCCATTTCCCGTCGTAGTCGGCGTCGAAGATCAGCTCCGGGTCGGCATCCGCCGTCAGCCAGACATTCTCGCCCAGCTCATCCTCCAGCTGACCCTCGCCCCAGCCGGCATAGCCCAGCAGCAGTACCGACCGGTTCGGCCCCGAGGCCGGGTCCACCATGGCCAGCAACGCCTCACGCGTGCCGGTCATCGCCAGACCCTCGGCAAAGGCCACCGAGGCATCGTCGATCAGCCAGTCGTCGGTGTGCAGCACAAAGCCGCGCTCGCGCTGCACCGGCCCGCCGATCAGCACCCGCCGCCCGGCCGCCTCGTCCGGGGCCCCGGTCTTCAGCTTGTCGAGTACCTTCTTCAGGTCCACCCCCGGCGCCGGCCGGTCCAGCCTCAGGCCCATGGCGTGGTCCGGCCGGTGGGCGCAGATCAGGATGACGGCATGCTCGAACCGGCTGTCGCTGATGCCCGGCATGGCCACCAACAGCCGTCCGACCAGGGATTGGAATTCGACCATGACCCTATCATCAGCACGCCGGCCCGCGGACGCAAGGCGACGAAAGGACACGATCGGCTTGGCGTCGCGAACCACAACCCCTATCTGGGCGTTGACGTAACGTCCCACATCCTCCCGGAGCCCCCCATGACCGTCCAGATCGGCGACCGCATCCCCTCGGCCACCCTGACCCGCGCCACCGACGACGGCCCGCGTCCGGTCACCACCGACGACCTCTTCTCCGGCAAGACCGTGGCCCTGTTCGCCGTGCCCGGCGCCTTCACCCCGACCTGCTCGGCCCGCCACCTGCCGGGCTTCAAGGACCACCGCGAGGAGATGACGGCCAAGGGCGTCGACACCATCGCCTGCATCTCGGTCAATGACGCCTTCGTCATGGGCGCCTGGGCCGACAGCCAGGGCATCGGCAAGGACGAGATCGTCATGCTGGGCGACGGCAACGGCGACCTGACCCGCCAGCTGGGGCTGACCATGGACGCCAAGGGCTTCGGCATGGGCGAGCGCTCGCAGCGCTATTCCATGATCGTCAAGGACGGCGTGGTCAGCCAGCTGAACATTGAACAGCCCGGCGAATTCCGCGTCTCCTCCGCCGAACATCTGCTGGCGCAGCTCTAGGGGCTACCGCTTGTGACGCCGCCGCCCTCCCGGCTGAGGTGCGGCGGCATGCAGGTTCATCACAAAGGACAGGAAGAAGGTCACAAAGGACACAACGGGACCGGAGCCTCGTTGAAGCCGGTGTCCTGCCCGCCTGTTTTTGAATCGCGGCGAACGCCGCATCAAACTCGGGCCTACTGGCTTTATCGGCCCGTCTTCCCGCAGGACCCCTTGTGTCCTTTGTGACCTTCTTCGTGTCCTTTGTGATGAACCAGCCATCGTCGAAGGAAAGAACCCGGACGGGCACCTCAACCCAGGCGCCGAACGTCCCGGCTCAGGCTGCGACGGTTTCCGGCCCGGCGACCTCGTCAGCCTGAGCCAGCGTCATCACATGGGTGATGGCCCCCAGCAGCATCGGCGGCGTGATCGGCTTGGACACAAAATAGGTCATGCCGGCCTCGGTGCAGGCGGCTATGTCATCCGCTGCGGTGTCGGCGGTGACGGCGATGATTGGCACCCCGGCGTTGGGGCCGCCACCGGCGCGGATCCGTCGCGTGGCCTCGCGGCCGTCCATCTCCGGCATCCGCACATCCATGAAGATCAGGTCGAAGGCGGCTTGCTCGCACATCTTCAGCGCCGTCATGCCGTCGGCTGCGGTGGAGATGTTGCAGCCCAGCGGCTGCAGGATCAGCTGGATGGCGCGGCGGTTGATATCGTGGTCGTCGACCACCAAAATCTGCATCGGCCGGCCCTCACCCGCCTCGCCTTCGTCCGTGACCGGTTCCGGATCCGGGCTCGCAACACGGTCAGGGCCGGCTGCGACTGAAACCGGCGACCGGGTCGATGGGCCGGTGACGGTCGTGCTCGACATGCGTCCGGACAGGGCGCGGGCGACGGCGTCGCGGCTCTCACGTTCCAGCAGGGTTGTGGCGGGTGCGGCCACCTCGCCCCGAAGCAGCGACAGTGACAGTGTGACGCTGGTGCCGGATCCCGGGCGGCTGCGAACGGTCAGTCGGCCGCCCATCAGTTCCGCCAGCTGGCGGCTGATGGCGAGGCCAAGTCCGGTGCCGCCGTGAATGGCGCTGATGCCCGACATGGTCTGGTCGAACGGTGTGAAAAGACGCGCGATCTGCGCGACGGACATGCCGGAGCCGGTATCCTCCACGGTGATCAGCACAGCATAGCCGCCGGGCTCTTCGTTCCAGGCGCTGAGACGCAGGGTGATCGACCCCGTCTCGGTAAATTTCATTGCGTTCGAAATCAGGTTGTTGAGCACCTGACGGACGCGGATCGGATCGCCCCGTACGGCGGAGGGGATCGTTGCGGCACCCTCGATACGCAGTTTCAGCCGCTTGGCCCTGGCCGGAGCGCGCCACAGCCGCGTGGTCTGGTTCAGCAGGTCGCGGAGGTTGAAATCGATCTGGTCAACCGTCATGTGGCCGGCGTCCAGCTTGGCGTGATCCAGCAGGTCGTCAAGCATGGCCTTCATCATGAGGCCGGCGTCGGTGATCAGATGGGCCCGGGACCGGGCGGTGGCGTCCGGTGCTCCGTGTTCCAGCTCCGCAGCGCCGGTCAGGATGGCGCTGATCGGCGTGCGAAGGTCGTGGCCGATTGCGGCCAGGAAGGCACTGCGACCGGCCATGATTTGCTCGGCCTCCAGCCGTTTGGCCTGGGCCTCGATACGGGCCGCACGCTCCGACTGGTGCGCCTGGTTCATACGCCTCCAGGTTGACAGGCAAAAGGTGACAAAGGCACCGGAGCAGAAGGTGGCGACGGTGAGCATGCTGGACGTCGCGCCCCCGATGGCCATGAACACGGGCGTCATCGCCAGAAACAGCAAGGGCGATGAAGCGGTCAGCAGCATGGCCGACCTTGAGCTGGAGGCATTGCCCAAGGCGTAGATGGCGGCCCCTGACAGCAGCAGGATCGCACAGACGCCACCGGCGGGGCCACCGAAGAGCCAGAGCAGTACGGGCAGGCCGCAGAAATAGGCGGCATTCAGGACCAGGGAGGTCCAGGCCGCGCCGCGTCGGGCACCCGACAGCTGTTCAGTCTTGCCGGCGGTAATCGGGGCAAAGATCCACAGGTCCAGCAGCTGGATTGCGAAATAGCCGACCACCCAGCCCAGGCTCATTGGCAAGCCCAGGATCGGACTGAAGATCAGGGCAAGAGCCACGGCGAGGCCGAGCCGCTGGAGCAGGGACTTGCGCCGCTGGCGGATCGCGCCGGCCCAGTCGCCGGAAACCTCGACGGCCGCCTCGGCAGGCATGTCGTCTGCTGCTCTCGCCATGCGGCTCCCCGGGCTGGGCATTCTTGCCCCACCGGCGATCATGACCGACTCGCCCTAACGCCACGTCAACGGGCGGCTGAAACAGCCTCTGCGACGGTGGAAAATCCGTCGGCACGCAGGCGCGCGGCGAGGTCGCGCTTGATCCGTCCGATCAGTCCCGGCCCCTCGTAGATCAGCGCCGAATACAGCTGGACGGCGCAGGCCCCGGCCCGGATGCGGGCCCAGGCCTCGGCCCCGCTGTCGATGCCGCCCGCAGCGATCAGGGGCAGCCGGCCGCCGCCGGCCTCGGCCGCGGCGCGCAGTGCGATGCCGGCTCGCGCCTTCAGCGGCGCGCCCGACAGGCCTCCTGCCTCGGCCCGGTCATGCGACCGCAGGCTGTCGGGCCGGTCCAGGGTGGTGTTTGACACAATCAGGGCGTCGATCCCGTGATCGAGGCTGGCCTCAACGATCAGGCCGATCTCGGCCGGCGTCAGGTCCGGTGCGATCTTGAGGAAGACCGGCGTCGGATCCGTGCCCCGCGCCTCGGCCAGCCGCCCCAGCAGGTCGTCCAGCGCCGCCCGGCCCTGCAGGGCGCGCAGGCCCGGCGTATTGGGCGAGGAGACATTGACCGTGACATAGTCGGCCAGACCCTTCAGCCGGATCAGTCCGGCGACATAGTCCGCGGCCTTGTCCTCCGTATCCTTGTTGGCCCCCAGATTGGCACCGATCACGGCATTGCGCGGCCGGGCCGCCAGATGGCCGGCAAAGGCCTCCAGACCGGCGTTGTTGAACCCCATGCGATTGATGATCGCCCGGTCCTCGCTCAGGCGGAACAGGCGCGGCTTCGGATTGCCGGGCTGGGCCAGGGGAGTCACCGAGCCGCATTCGACAAAGCCAAAGCCGAGCCGCGACAGGCCGTGCAGGGCCTCGCCGTTCTTGTCCAGACCGGCGGCCAGCCCGACGGGATTGGGCAGATGCAGACCGGCGACGGTGGTGGCAAGGATGGGATCATCTGCCCGCGCGGGCGGCAGGGGGGCCAGTTGCAAGGCCCGGATCGCCAGGCCGTGGGCCGTCTCGGGGTCGATTGTGCGCAGCAGGGAGGCACCGATGTCGGTCACGGCCATCCGATTGCTCCATCTTCAAAGCGCATCACGCCGTCCGCATCGACCGACAGGCCCCGCTGCGGCGCGTCTGTGCGGGCGGGCAGGGGCGCAAACAGATGCGGGAACAGGTCGCCGCCGCGCGATGGCTCCCATTTCAGCGCCGCACCGAGCGGGGCGAGGTCGACCTCAACCAGCACCAGCTCACGCCGCCCGGCATAGTGCCGCCGCGCCGTCTCCGCCAACTGGGCCGCCGTCGACATATGGATATAGCCGTCCGCCAGATCGACCGCCGACCCCGCATAGGCACCGGCGGCCAGCGCTGTCGTCCATTCGGCCCGATCGACCAGCTTGTAGGCGACCCCGCTCATTGGCCGCCCAGATCGCGCGGCTGGATGAAGCCTTCGAAGCTGCAGCGGCCGGCGACGTCGACGGAGAAGATCGCGGCCGCCCCCGGCGGGAACCCCCCGCTCATCCGGTCCAGCAGGGCCGGTGACGCCGCGCTCTCGACCAGATAGTCCACCGCCAGCAGATGGATACCCGGGTTGTGGGCCACGACCATCAGGCAACCGGCCTCATCCTCGACCGCCTCGATGTAGCGACGCAGGGTTTCGGAGCCGCCATTGTAGAGGGGCTCGTCCTCCCGCAGCTGCACGTCGCCGAAGGCGTCATGCAGCAGCTCCCAGGTCTGGCGGGTACGGGCGGCCGGCGAGACCAGCGCCAGATCGGGGCGCATGCCGCGCCCGGCCAGCGCGCGCGCCATGGCGGCGGCATCCTTTCGACCCCGGCCCGAAAGGACCCGGTCGCGGTCCCGACCGGAACCGGCGGCCGGCTCCGCCTCGGCGTGACGCATCAGGATCAGTCGCTGCATGGGCAGGGCTTTAAGGGCGTTCGCCGTTTCCCGCCAGATCACTGTCCGACAGATCGCGTGATGATCGCGAGGCGGGCTGTGGCTGCAACTCGGGCACCATCACCGGCACGGTTGCCACCGCCCCGCCCGGACGGATCCGGGCATAGGCTTGCCGGGTCGCCTCCAGCAGGATGACCCCCGCAGCCCCCGGCATGACCCGTTTGCCGATCTGTTCCAGTCCGTCGGCGAGGGGCAGCAAGGGACCCCAGGGCGGCACATAGAGGGTCTGTGACCAGGCCGTGGGCTCCAGCCCCGCTGCCCGCACCAGCCGCTCCAGCTGACGGCGTGTGAAGGGCTGTCCGTATCCGAACGGCGTCGATTCGGATCGTGCCCACAGCCCGCCCCGGGCCGCAGCCACCAGGATGATCCGTCCGGCCGGAGACAGGGCGCGCACCACCTCGTTCATCAGGGCCTGGGCGTCGTCCGCCTCCTCCAGGGCATGGATCATCAGGATGCGGTCGAACGATCCGGCCGCGAAGGGCAGGCGTCGGTCATCGACCAGCAGGGTGCGGTTCTTGCCCGCCGCCGGCCAGGGCTCGACCCCCTGACCGCCCGGCATGGCGGCGACCACCCGCCGCGCGCCGACGAAGGCGTCCAGCCAGGGCGTGGCATAGCCGAGACCCAGCACATCGCTGTTGGTCGCCTCGCCCCAGGCGTCCTCGAGACGGCGCGCCAGCAGCCGCCGCGCCAGGGCACCGGCGGGCTCGCCGTAGAAGGTCCGGAGTTCCTCGATACTGCGCCGCATGGCTGCACCATAGGCCGCGCCGGGGGCGGCTGCTAGAAGACCCGCATGACCCTCGATGTGCGCCTCTTCCCCTGCCTCACCGACAACTACGGCCTTCTGGTCCGGGATCGGGACACCGGCAGGGTGGCCACGATCGACACACCCGACGCGGACGCCATCCTAGCCGAGCTGGAGCGTTCGGGCTGGGGTCGGCTGGACATGATCCTCAA
>CANMXH010000015.1 GCA_947501315.1 Caulobacteraceae bacterium
AGCAGCGCCGTCTGAGGCAGATGCTGCTTGAGACTGCTGCCAAGCACGGTCCCGAGCATCGCCATCGCGAGTATGGCATAGACGAGCAGCAGCCATTGCACGAAGTCAGGAATGTGGGCCGCGCGTGCGGCCGCCCGGGCAGAGGCGAGGTCAATGCTTTCGTTCAGGGAGTCCATCACGCCGCGCGTCAGCAGCGGCGGACTGTCGCTGCGCAAGGCGACGCCCGTTGCGGCCCACAGCTGCTGTTGCAAGACCAGGGCACCGGCCTCGGGCGGACTCTCCGCCGTGCTTTTGGACCAGCCCAGGCGAGCGTCGACATAGCGGCGCATCAGATCACTCATCACGGTTCGGTCCGGCTCATCCAGAAGCTGGATCCGCAACCACGTTGTGCCGAGGGCGTTGGCCTCCTGGACCACCAACTGTCTGCGGGTATCGTAGCGATCCATGGCCATCGAAAAGGAGAAGCCGAGCAGAAGCGCCAGAAGGCCCAGAACTGCAGACAGAAGATGCGCGCCCCCGGGCGGTGGCTCGGACCCTGCGTCGGCCGCTCGTTGAAGTCGGGTCTGCCCGGCATAGCCGAGGGCGACAGCGATCGTCAGCGCGGACAGGAGTAGTAAACCAACCACCCAAAGGGGGGGCATAACCAGCCAGGACATCGCCGCTCCTTGCCGTTCCCGTCACACCTCCCGCTGCCTTCCCCGGACTGGCCACGGCCGAACGGCTCTCGGGGGCGATGACATCGGAACCATCGAACAGACTGAAACTCGCGCCATCCCCATGCCTGTTGTCAAGCGCGAAGCCCGGGCAGACGGTCGAGATGGCGACCGGGCCTTCAGCTTCCGGATGTTCGAGCAGCCGCCACGCGGTCAAACAGATGGCGCACCAGCTCCCGGGGCATCCCTGTGCAACAGGTCATGGATGTGCGGGCCGTTGAGCCCGCTTCCACCCGCGGTGTCGATCCTTACGGACGTAACCCCCATCCGTCGTTGCAGAGGGCCACGCCGGAGGGTGGCGGACTGGATATTGCCATAGGGCACCGTCCGCTCGCGCCGCTTCAGCACACCCCGACTGACCAGCAGGCTGGTTTCGGCCAGCGCGTTGTGCGGGGGTGTGATGAAACACCCCCGCACGGCATCATCAGTTTGGCAGGGAAACGGCGTCTGTGACGTGGATCACGCCGTTTGACTGGAACAGATCGGCCTGGATCACCGTGGCAACGCCGCCATTCTCGTCGGTCAGGATCACTGAGCCACCACGCAGCGACGCTGTGAGGGTATCGCCTGAGACGGTGGTGATGGCGGCCGATCCGCCACCAGCCTGGATCAGGGCAATCACGTCAGCGGCGGCAACGCGACCGGACACGACGTGGTAGGTCAGGATCTTTGTCAGGATGGCGCGATTGGCCGGCTGGACCAGGGTCTGGACCGTGCCGGACGGCAGGGCGGCGAAGGCGGCGTCTGTGGGGGCAAAAACCGTGAAAGGGCCTTCGCTGGCCAGGGTATCGCCAAGGCCTGCGGCCCGGGCCGCGGCGACCAGGGTCGTGTGTGAGGGCGAGGCGACGACGGCCTCGACAATGGTCTGCTGAGCCTGAGCGATGGAGGACGCTTCAGCGGCCGGGCTTGCCATGGCGGGCGCGGCGACGAGCAGGGCGACGGCCGAGACGGCGCCAGTGAGAGCGTTGAGCTTCATGGGGTGTTTCCTGACTGCGATCGCCTCAAGGCGACCGGAGTAGATAACGGTGGCGTCCCGCTCGCAGATGCGTAGCGGGCTTGAGCGCGTCAAGCTGCCGCATGCGTTGCAAGCTTCCTGCTGAGACCTGCTCCCCTGAAACTGAATCCCGGGCCGGAAACATCCGGCTTCGGGTGCTCCAGAGAGGTGGGGCCGATCACCTTCAACATCGACCGGGATCTGATCAGCAGCCCCACTGTTCGCCGCGTTCGCAAAGCGGTGGCGTGGGTCCGGGCCCCTGCGGTTGCATGATTTCTGGCCGGGCGGTGCGGTGCGGTGCGGCTTTCGACCGGGCGCGGTTAAGCTGTCAGCGCCGAAACAAGGAGATTGGAACCACCGTTAAAGATCCAACGTCAGTTGCCCGGTCGCTGCGGGCTTGCGCCCGGTGCCGCGTCTGGCTCCGGTCATCGGCATACCGGTCTTGCGGCTGCCATGCCGGTCAACGATGTCGCGCGCCGCCGTTTTGTGATCGGCGCGCTTGCGGATCCCATGGAGCGCATCGCGCGCTGCCCTGGCGGCAGCCGCATTGTCCACGATCGGCGGGGGATATGACAGAGACGACGCCCTATCCCAGCGCCACGGTTCATGAATGAAAACATCCGGCACGCTTGCCAGTTCAGGAAGGTGGGCGCGCACAAACTGCCCTGTCGGGTCCTGATCATAGCCCTGTTTCAAGGGATTATAGATCCGAACGGTATTGATGCCCGTTGTCCCCGATTGCATTTGCACCTGCGGCCAGTGGATGCCCGCTTCATAGTCGACAAATTTGCGGGCCAGATGCAGCCCGCTTTCCCGCCACGGCAACCAGAGGTGATAGCTGGCAAACGACATCAACATCGCGCGCATGCGGAAATTGATCCAGCCATGCTGATTGAGTGCCCGCATACAGGCATCGACAAAAGGAAAGCCGGTATTGCCCTCGCTCCAGGCGGCCAGGCGCTGCGCATCGGCCACATCGGGGCGCAGGCCGTCATAGGCGCGATGAAGATTTTCAAACTCGATGCGCGGCTCGTCCTCCAGCTTTTGCATGAAGTGGCAATGCCAGTGCTGCCGCCCGGCAAAGGAGAGCAATGAAGCCCGCCAGCTTTGGGCACCAGGTTCGTCCCCGGTCTTCAGCCCCCGCATTCGCGCCCAATTGGCCTGCGCCACTTCGCGCATGGAAATCGTGCCCCAGGCAAGGTGTGGCGACAGGCGCGAACTGGCATCAAAGGCCGTTACCGGGCTGGACATCCGGTAGCGATAGTCACGGCCGCGCTGGTACAGAAAGCTGTCCAGGGTGGTCATCGCCGCCGATCTGCCGCCGCGCTGCCGATGGGGGCAAGGGTCGGGCGCAAGGCCGAGTTCGGCACTGGTCGGAATATGGGTGGGCCAATCGCCGGCCAATGGGGGCAGCATGACAGGCGGCAGCGTGATTGGCTCTGCCATGTCGCGGTCCCATGCCCTGGCCCAGCCACTGCGCGATCGTATTCGCCGGATCACGCCAAACTGCCGCGCCTCGTGCCAGGGCACGGCTGCCGCCCGGGCCCATGCCTTCACCGCCAGATCGCGCGCATAGGTCCAGCCGTTGCCGGTTTCCTCGTGGCTCCAGAGCGCTGCGATGCCGTGGAGTCGATGCAGGCGGTCGAGGGTGGCAGCGGCTTCTCCCACCACCACGCACAAGGGCTGGCCCAGACCGGCAAGAACGAGCTGAAGCTCGCCAAGGCTCTCGGCAGCAAACTTCCATTGCCGCGCCGAAGCGTCGGGCTGCCGCCATAAATCGGGCTCGACGATATAGAGCGGCAAGACTGGCCCGGTTCCGGCCATCGCCGCCTGTGCCGCCAGTGTCAGCGGCCTGTGATCGGCAACGCGCAGATCGCGCTTGAACCATACGACGTTGAGGGGCTGCGTCATGGTATGCCCAGACTTTGCAGAAGACCGGGAATGCGCTCCCTGAATGGAAAGAAGCCCTTGGTGGCATGGGGCCAGAAGCAGGTATCCCAATCGCGACGGACGGACGACAGGGTGACGCCTTCGGACGCCAGCTGCAGCCCAAGCTGCGCCAATACATCGGCAATGGGGCCAACGGGTGCATAGGCCGTCACGATTTGCCGCACGCCCGCTGCTTGCGCTGCGGAAACCAGACGGTGCGGATCGAGCGTATCGGCAAGCTCCACGCTGCATTGAAAATGCGCACCCACACGGGCCGCTGTATCGGTTGATGCCGGGGCCACGAAACGTCGGGCATTCTCGCCCCGGAGCAGGGCCGGATCATGGGCAACCAACGCCGCCTTGATGCCACCGCCTTGCGGAAACAGCGTTTCGGGATGCAGATCTTCGTGCGTCACAAGCAAGAGTGCCGGGTTGCCGGGGTCAACGACCCCGATATCGGGCAAGGGCAGCGCGGCCTCAATCGGGGGCTCGGTCAGGGCAACGGCTTCTCTGGCCAATCCAGTCGGTGCAAACCGGCCGCCGGTGTAGCGCGCGATGTTGTCCGTGGTGGCCAGATAGGTTTTGCCGGCCGTCTGCAATCCTGCCACCCAGCGCCATGACAGCGTATTGCTTGCGGGATCGGCATCGATCAGATGGCGCAGGAAAAACTCTGCGCCCAGCGCCCAAGGCAGGCGCAGTGTGAATATCCAGATCGAGGCGAACCACATTCGCGCATGGTTGTGCAGGGTACCGGTCGAGACCAGCTCCCGCGCCCAGTCATCAAACCCCTCGATACCGGTGTTGCCCGCCTCGGCATCCGTCAGCGCAGAGGCATCGGACAAGCCATCCCGCTGACGCTGCTGCTCGTCGAGATAGCGGGCCCAAACCGCAGGGCGCTTCTCCAGCCAGCCTTTCCAATAGGTCCGCCAGAGCACTTCCTGCACAAATTTCTCGGAGGCTTTCAGGCTGTGGGCGGCCAACACACCGGCGACGACCTCCTGCTCGTCGATCAGGCGGTAGCGCAGATAGGGAGACAGTCGTGATACCGCGCCGGGACCATCTGGCCCATGATCGCTGTTTCGGCCCGCCGCATAGTCACGCCCCGCCAGCGGCACGAAGCGGCACAGGCGGTCCAGCCCGGCGGCGCGCGTTGCGGGAAAACGAGCCTCGCCCGCCATCATCGCCGCGATGCCCGCTGAAGCTGCGGCCCGGGTATACCGGTCAATCCGATAGCCTGGTGCCACTCAATCCGCCGCATCAGCGCGATCTCCCGCAGAGGCGGCGAGCGGTTACCATCGAACCAGACCTGCACTTTGCCAATCTTCAGAGGCATATAGCGGTGCCAATCCACGGTGGGTATGTACCCGGGGTGAGCATTTATCAAACCCCCGCCAGAACGTTCGCCATTGTTGGTGCCGGATTGGCGGGGCTGGCCTGCGCAGACCAACTGGCCGCAGCCGGCCATCACGTCACCTTGTTTGACAAGGCTCGTGGGCCGGGTGGCCGGATGGCCACTCGCCGGATCGCAACAGAGCTTGGAGACGCCAGCTTTGACCATGGCGCGCAGTATTTCACGGCGCGCAGCCCGGGATTCCGGGCGTTGGTGGCGCGGTGGGAGGCGCTGGGGCTTGCTGCCCGCTGGCCCGAAGCCGGGGCCGATGCCTGGGTCGGTGTGCCGACCATGAATGCACCCGTCAAAAACATGGCGGCCGCGCATGATGTGCATTGGTCTGCCCGGGTCGATGCGCTCTTGCGCGACGCGGCAGGGTGGAGCCTGCGGGGCGAAGGGCTATCCGGGCAGTATTTTGACACGGTGGTTATTGCCTTGCCCGCCGAGCAGGCAGCGGTCCTGCTGGAGCCTTGGGACGCTGCCATGGCGCAACAGGCGGCCGCCACCCGGTCTGACCCGTGCTGGACTGCGATGATTGCGCTGACTGGGACTCTGCCGACGGGCAGCATGACGCTAAGGGATTGCGGACCGATTGCCTGGGCGGCCTGTAACTCGAGCAAGCCGGGCCGAACGGGGCCGCAAAGCTGGGTTATACAGGCCACGCCCGCGTGGTCCCTGGAGCATCTCGAAGCTGATGCTACATGGGTGACGCAGGCCTTGCTGTCCGGTCTGGCCGATTGCCTGCAGATCGCGATCCCTGACCCCGTTTGTGCCACGTCTCACAGGTGGCGTTATGCGCGATCGGGCGCGCACGGCGCGGGTCTGTTGCACAATCCTGCACTGGATTTGGGGGTTTGCGGAGATTGGCTGATCGGCCCAAGGGTTGAGAGCGCCTGGCAATCTGGCGCGCTGTTGGGGAAGCGTCTCTCGGAGCAAAAAGCGTTGGACCATTGATGAAACCCCGGCCAGTTCCACCCGCTGCAGGCCAGGAGAGCGTCTGGGGGTATCCACGTCCGGCGATCGCAGAGTTCAGTTCTGCCCGTATCGTCATATGCCACGCGGGCCGGATCATTGCGGACACCTGTTCCTCGATCCGGACCCTGGAGACCAGTCACCCGCCAAGCTATTACATCCCCCTGTCTGACATCGCCCCGAACTGCCTGCATCCTTCAGACGGGGCATCGTTCTGCGAGTGGAAGGGTTCAGCCGTTTACCGGGATGTGGTGATCGGCGATCAAACCCTGAAGCGTGTCGGCTGGACCTACCCGAAGCCGACAGCAGCCTTCGAGATCCTGCGCGACCACGTTGCCTTCTACGCCGCACACTTTGACCAGTGCACCGTGGACGGGGAAGAGGTCATTCCCCAGGCTGGCCCGTTCTACGGCGGCTGGATCACGGCTCGGCTGGCAGGTCCCTTCAAGGGTGGCCCGGGCAGTGAGGGCTGGTGAGAGTATGACCGGTAAAGACTCCAATGGTCGTGGCCGCGCTGTTCCACGAGGTCGATTGTCACGCTTTGGACAGTTCGGGCGTCTCGCAGGGTCCGTGGCGGGGGGTATGCTTGCCGAGGGGGCCCGGCGGCTCGCGACCGGAGAACGTCCGCAGTTTCGCGACATGCTTCTGACCCCGGCCAATGTCGGCCGGGTCGCTGACCGACTGTCCCATCTGCGGGGAGCCGCGATGAAACTCGGGCAGATGATCTCGATGGATGCGGGCGACCTGTTACCGGCCGAATTAACCGAAATCATGGGCCGGCTTCGGGACAGCGCCCATCATATGCCGCCCGCCCAGCTGCAGGGTGTTCTTGCACGGGAGTGGGGGTCTGACTGGCGGGCGCGGTTCAGCAGCTTCGAGCTGCGCCCGATAGCGGCGGCCTCCATCGGTCAAGTTCACCGTGCGATCACCCGCGACGGCCGGGAACTGGCGATCAAGGTCCAGTATCCCGGTGTGCGTGAAAGCATAGATGCCGACGTCGACAACGTCGCCGCACTGCTGCGGATGTCCGGTGCATTGCCCAGGAGCTTCGACGTCACCCCTCTTCTGGCCGAAGCGAAGATCCAGCTGGCTGAAGAGGCTGATTATGAACGTGAGGGTCGCCAGATGACCCTGTTCGGACGCCTGCTCGCCGACATGCCCGAAGTGGTCGTGCCCACTCTGGCTCCGGACCTGACTACCCCGAGTGTGCTGGCGATGACGTTTCTCGACGGTCGTGCCGTCGAGACACTCGATCTGGCGCCTCAAGCAACCCGCGATGCGGCGGTCAGGACGTTGATTTCACTGGTCTTGCGCGAGCTGTTTGAGTTTGGCGTCATGCAAACCGATCCCAATTTTGCCAACTATCGCTTCCAACCCGGGAGTGGCCGGCTGGTGCTTCTTGATTTCGGGGCGGCGCGGCCGGTGCAGGCCGGCACAGCGAACGGCTACCGGCGTCTCCTGCAGGCTGGCATGGCCGGCGACCGTCCGGCGGTTCGGGAAGCGGCGCTTGCCGCCGGGTTCATGGGGTCGCGCACGATGGTGCGACACAGTTCGCGTATCGACCAGATGATCGACGTCATTATCGGCGAGCTGAACCGGCCGGGATTGTTCGACTTCGGCGATCGGGGCTTTGTCGCCGCTCTCCGGGATCCGGGACTGGAAATCGCTGCGGATTCCAGTGCGTGGCATGTGCCGCCCGCCGACATACTTTTCGTGCAGCGCAAGATCAGCGGGACCGCGCTGCTGGCGGCACGACTGAAGGCCCGCGTGGATGTGAGGGCTCTTGTGGCCCCTTGGCTGCACGAGGACGGGGCTCAGCCCGGTCAATCTGAACCGGTCTCCACCTGAGGCGGGGTCCAGGCGTTGATGGCGACGGCTCGCTGGCCGCCCAACGACAGATTGTCTCTGCTCCGGCGGCGCGGTCAGGGTGCCGAAGGCCTCCCCTTGCAGGGGCGGGGGCGTTGGAGTCAGTCCCGCGCGAAAACGGTACTCGCGAGGGATGGGCAGGGCAGGGTGGTCGGACGGCCGCCGCTGCGCTGCAGACCGGGACGCTCCTGCGCAGTCAACGGACTCCCAGGGCCAGGGCATCCGGTCTGCGGGTGTCGGCGGCGCCGAGGAACCGGTCACCGTCGATCATGATCGACTGGGTGCTGCCCATGGTGGCCGAGCCGCTGACGTCATGGCCGCGGGCCTCCAGCAGACGTTCGATGTCGCGGGAATAGCCGGCTTCGAACTCCAGCGGTCGTCCGGCACTGCCCTGGTTGATCCGGGGGCGCATGGCGGCCTCGGCGACGTTGAGATCATGGTCGATGATGTTGACGACCAGCTGGACCATTGTGGGCACGATATAGCTGCCGCCCGGGGTGCCGGTCACCAGCCAGGGCCGGTCATCGCGGCCGAAGACGATCATGGGCGAGATGGTCGACCTGACCCGTTTCCCCGGAGCGGGATGGTTCGCCGTGACCGTCTCGTCGGCACTGCCCCACGAGAAATTGTCGAGGGAGTTGTTGATCAGGATACCAGTGCCGGGCGGGGCCACATGGGCGCCGTAGGAGTTGGAGAGGGTGAAGGTATTGCTGACGACATTGCCCGCGGCATCGGCGACGGAGAAATGGGTCGTGTCGCGACTCTCGTGCGGCCAGGGGTTCCCGACCGGGACATCGCCCTCGCCGAGGACCCGGTCGAGCCGGATCAGACCGGCCCGTTCACGCGCGAAGGCCTTGCTGGCAAGGCCGGTCGAGGGCGTGCGCCACTGGGGACCTCCGCCCAGCAGCCGGCGGTCCGCCGCGACGACCTTCAGGGTCTCGGCCAGCAGGTGAAGGCTGTCGACACTGCCCCAGCCCATATCCCGCAGGGGCCAGAGCTCGAGGATGTTCAGGGCCTCGGCAACGCTGACGCCAGAGGCGGTCGGGGGCATGTGGGCGATTCGATAGCCGCGGTAGTCGGACCACAGGGGTTCGCTGATTTCGACGCGATAGTCGGCCATGTCGCGGGCGTCCATGATCCCGCCGCCGGCCTCGACACCGGCGATGATGCGCCGGGCCAGTTCGCCCCGATAGAAGGCGTCGGCACCGCCGGCCTGAACCTGGCGCAGGCTCCAGGCCAGCTGGGGCTGTCGAAAGCGTTCTCCGGCCGCATAGGGGGTGCCGTCGGGCTTCAGATAGGCTTCGCGCGCTCCGGGATCGAGGGCCAGGACGGCGGCCCGGCCTGCGGTGGCCTCGGCCTCGCCGTCGCTCAGGCGGACCCCCTCTTCGGCGAGGGTGATGGCGGGGGCGACCAGGTCGGACCAGGGCAGGCTGCCGAAGCGTCGGTGCGCCTCCCAGAGCCCCGCCACCGTCCCGGGCACGGAGGCGTTGCGGAACCCGGCGGGCGTGGTCCGGTCGAACCGGCCGTTGTCATCCAGCAGGAGGTCCGGGGTCAGGGCCCGGGGCGCAACCCCATAGTAGTCGATGGCCAGATCGATGGCGGGCTGATCGGCCGTCGCCGCCATATGTACCAGCATATAGCCTCCGCCACCGAGGTTGCCGGCGCGGGGCAGGGTCACCGCCTGGGCGAGGGCGACCGCGATCGCTGCGTCGACGGCATTGCCGCCCCGGCGCAGGATTTCGACCCCGACTTCTGACGCCGGGGCGCTCTGGCTGACCACCATGCCCCCACGCCCGACCACCGGGTGATGTATCTGGTCGTAGCTGACGATATCGCCGCCCGATCCTGCGCCCGGGCGAACGGGGGCGGGGACTTCCTGGGCGAGCACGGTTGTGGCCGAAAGAAGGACGGCACACAGCAGGGACAAGGGCTTCAGCGACATCGGAGAGCTTACCTGTTGACGGCTGGCTGTTTCGGGGGAGGTCCCATCAGGGCAGGCGGGGGGCGAGGGCCTCGGCGAAGAAGATCGCGGCCTGTTCCCGGACATCCGCCGTGGCGCGCGCATTGGCCGGCACAGACTGACGGCGGGTGCCCGGATCATCGAAACTGTGGGTGGCCCCGCGATAGGAGGTGAAGGTCACCGGATGGCCGCGCGCCCGGCTGGTGCCGATCAGGTCGCGACAGCGGTCGTGGGAGACCTCTTCGTCCTCGGTGCCCATGAACACGCGGACCGGCGCATAGGGGCGGTAGCCGGTTCGGTCGAAGCGATTGTGCAGGCCGCAGGCCGGGTACATGGAGAGGCCTGCGCGGAAACCCAGGCGGCTCATGTCGCCGGGCTTGTCGTCGGCCATGGTCGCGAGGGTGGCGCTGCCGCCGTTGGACCAGCCCATCAGCCCGATCCGGTCATCGTCCACTCCGGGCAAGGTGCGCAGATAGCGCAGGGCACCATAGGCATCGAGCGGGCGCACCGTGACCTCGTTCACCGCATCCGGGCGCTCGCTGTAGCTGCCGCGCTCGAAGCCTCCGGGGTAGCCGCGGGGACCAAAGCCGTCGACCACCAGGGCATAGTAGCCCCGCTCCGCCCAATAGCGGGCCCAGTAGCGATGCCGCATGGACAGGGTGGTCGCGTCGTAAACGCCGTCGGCCAGGGAGGAGTAGGCACCGGCCCGCCCGTGCATCAGGACCACCGCCGGGGCCGCACCCTGAACACCTTCGGGCGAATAGAGGTAGCCGACCAGCTCGGTGCGTGCGTCGTCCAGACTGCGGAAGACCACCCGCTCCGGAAGGGTGGCCGGGGCCGGAGTTTCCGGTGCGGCCCTATCCTGGGTCGCTGCAGCCCTGGCGACTGTGGCCGGCAGGACCAGCAGGGCCAGGACGAAGAGGATCGGATGCATCGTCTTCATGGGAGTCTCTCCAGGACAATCGCTACCCCTTCGCGGCGGGGATCGGCAGCCCCCGTCATTCCGGCCGACCAGGACCGGAGCCCGGACGCTGAAGCAGACCGGCGGCACCGGTCATCCCGGTGCCGCCATCAGATCAGAAGCGCTTGCGCAGGGTGGCGTAGAACCAGCGTCCGCGGTTGGAGTGCAGGCTGCCCAGATAGCCGGCCGACTGGTCAGCCAGCGGCGGATCCTTGCCCTCGATATTGCGGACTCCAACCCGGATGCGGGTGTCGTTGAGGACGCCCGGAATATCGAAATCGTACTGGGCATAGACATTGTGCGTCAGCCAGTCGTCGACCACCCACTCGGTACCGTCGGCAAGGGTCGCACTGGTATCGACCACTTCGCTGACATAGCTGCTGTAGAGGCCAGCCCCCCAGCTGCCGTTGCGCCAGGTGATCGTCGAGGTCGCGCGCCACTCCGGCAAGCCGTTCTGGAGCCGCAGGTCGTTGGCGCCGACAATGCGGACACTGGGGTCGATGTCGCCCGCAGCCTGGGCGGCCAGCAGAAGCTCTGACTCCTCGCTGGGGTCCTGGAAGAAGGTCAGCAGTTTGGCGGCGTTGAGGCGCCAGCTGAAGTCGCCCCAGGGCGTATCGTCGAGGTCATAATAGGCCCCGAAATCAATGCCATCGACGTCGCGCGGCTGCAGGTTGCGGTAGTTGTCGAGGACCCGGACCAGGGTACCGACCGGAGCGATTCCGGTGCCGACAGCGGCGTCAATCTGGGCCTGGGTCGGGGCGGCACGGATGACGTTGGGGTTTGAGCTGCCGCGGGTGCGCAGCAGATAGTCCAGCGTCAGGGCATTGGCGTCGCCAAAGATCCCGATGAGGCTTTCCTGCTGGATGTTCCAGTAGTCCACCGTGAGGGTCAGATTGCCCCATTCAGCGGGCAGGAACCGCGGCTCGACGACCATGCCGACGGTGAAGTTTTCGGACTCTTCCGGCTTGAGCTCCTGGCTGCCGGAGCGCTGGCTGAGCGAACTGACACTGGCGCTACAGGCATTGAAATTGGCGATCCGTCCGGCCCGGAGCTCGACCGCGCAGCGAATCCAGTCGGTGCGGGTGTTCGAGCGCTCAACGCCCTCCTCATAGAGCTGGGGCAGGTTCGGGGCGCGGAAGCCCTCGGACCAGGCCGTGCGCACCATCATCCAGGAGGCCGGACGCCAGGCGAGGGCGACCTTGGGCTTGGCCACGGATCCGAAGATCGAATAGTTCTCGGCACGCGCCGCCAGTTGCAGGTCCAGCGAATGGACCAGCGGGATGTTCATTTCTGACGACACCAGCGGGACGGCCAGTTCGACGAAGGCTCCCTGGACGCTGCGCGAGCCGCGCGTGTCCGGCGTCGGGCTGGCCCCCATCACATCGCTGCCGGTGGTCTGGCCGGCATTGTTGGTGAAGGTGATGGTGCCGTCGAGGCGATCGTCACGGTCATCCGAGAAGGTCTCGCGACGAAGCTCCAGGCCCGCCGCGATTCCGGCCGGCCCTGCCGGCATGAAGAAGACGTCGGGCCGTGAGAGCTTGAAATCCCACATCGTCATGGTGGTCTCGCTCACCCGCGAAACATCGACCATGAAGCTGTCGATGATGGCCTGGGCGTTGCCGACCTCAGGGCCCCGCGTGGGATCGATCAGACTGCCGCCGATGAAGGGATTGTAGGCATCCGAAGTCGGGCGCGACACGGCATCCTCGAACAGGGTGCTGCTGATCGTACGCATCGAGTCATCGGTCTTCGAGGTCGAATAGACCAGGGCCGATTCCCAGTCGAAGCCGTTCCACTCGCCGCGAAGGCCGGTCAGGAACCGCGTCGAGAGGCTCTCGACGTTGATCTTCTGCGGGCCCGCGTCGAGCACGCGGTAGTCCTGCATGATCAGTGGCGCACCCTCGGCGGGGAAGGGGGTCGATCCGGTGGTGCCGGTCAACAGCCCGGGCAGACGGTTGGGACTGCCGACCGGGCCGAGCGGGTTCCAGTAGGCGTTCGCAGCCATGATGATCGGAGCGTTCGCGAGTGAGGTCTCCGCCTCGCGCTGGGTGCTGTAGTCCGCATAGTAGACGCCGGCCTCACCGAAGAACTCCAGGCCGTTGTCGAACTCGTGATTGACGAAGGCGAACAGGTTGTAGCGGTCGTTGGCCCCGACGAGAGCCCGCACATCATTGACGTTGTAGCGAAGATTGGCGTCCTCACTGGTGGTCGTGAGGGTGGAGTTGTCGAAACAGGTACCGGCCACAGAACCCGCCGCCACGCAGCCCGGGTTGGTACTGGGCTGAAGATGGAAGACGCTGCTGGTGGTCAGGGTCTGGCCATTGACCCGGGTCCCCTGGGTTGTCGGACCATAGGTGCTGGTCAGACGAATGAACTCGCCCCATGGCGTATCGATCGAGCTGTTGTCGAAGTCGGTGTCACCCTCGAAAGGCGTGCCGGCAACCAGCCGACGGATATCGCTGGTGCGGGCATAGTCCCGCTCGCGGGCCCACAGCTCGCTGCGCGTGCTGTAGTCACCCATGATCGAGATATTGGTGCGACCGTCATTGAAGTCACGGCCGGCCTGCAGGCTGAAGTCGTACTGACGCATGCCCGTGCCTTCGGCACCGCCGCCACCGGCCTCGACGGTCAGGCCTTCGAAATTCGACCTCAGGACCGTGTTGATCACGCCCGCGACCGCATCGGTGCCGTACAGGGCCGCGGCCCCGTCGAGCAGGACCTCGACCCGGCTCACGCCCATGGTCGGGATGGCGTTGGTGTTCACCGTGGCCACTGGCACCAGGTTTTCCGTCTGGGTACCCGGGTGCAGGATCATCCGGCGGCCGTTCAGCAGCATCAGGGTGTTGCCGGTGCCCAGACCGCGCAGGTTGATGGAGGCCGTATCGCCGCGCGCGTCGTTGATGCCGCCCACGTCCTGGGATTCGTTGAAGGCGACGTCCGCAGCCTGGGGAATGGCGCGGAAGAGCTCATCGCCGTTGGTCGCTGCGACGCCGTCCAGGTCCTCTGAATCAAGGACCGTGACAGGCAGGGCGTCATTGACCCGCGCTCCGCGGATCTGCGAGCCGACGATGATGATTTCATCGAGCTCGGCGGCATTGGCCTGGGCCGGCTGGGTCGTGATGGCCCCGGACGTGCTTCTGACGATGCGGACGCTGTCCGGGCTGACGAACCGGGCTTCCAGCCCGCTGCCGGCGAGGAGCTGGTTCAGCGCCGCCCGAACACTCATCTGACCGTTTACGGCCGGACCCGTGAGGCCCTCTACGAGCTCGGACGGGGCCGCGAGGGAAACCCGGGCCTGGCTGGCCAGAACCCGGACGCCGGACGACAGCCTCTGGGCCGGGACGTCAAACGCGGCGGTCTGTTCCTGGGCCATTGCCACCGGCGCCAGGCCGACCGTCAGGGCGGTGGCTCCGACGCCCGCCATCGCCAGGCGGCGCAACATCGCCGTACCCATCAGTCTGCGCATTCTTTCCCTCCCAAGGACATTTCCTGACTTAGACGTTCAGAACCGCCGAACCCCTACCTCTCCGGCTGTGAGACGGTTCAACTTGCGGGAGCCGGGCCTGCCACCAGGAAGTCAAAGCCTGATCCGGGTTCAACCCGGGCGTCGAGCAGTTCGGCGACCGTCTGCAAGGTGCGATCCCGGTCCTCGACGAGGAGCCGTACCGTGATGCGGCGGTTCGCGAGGGCGGTCCCGTCGATCCGGAGCGGCCGGTCATAGAAGCGGTTCAGCTCTGCGATCAGGGCCTGCACAGGGACATCATCGTATTCCAGCACCCGCATCCGCCACTGGGCGACGCTCTCGACAGGCACCGGCAAGACAGCTGCACGCGCCAGGCCCGGCTCCGGCGGCAGGACGCTCATTTCCCCGGCGCGCAAACGCATCAGCTCACGACCGTTTTCCCGGTCGATGATGGCGACGACCCCTTCGCTGACAGCCACTTCCATCGCGTCGCCGCGCCGCCGGACATTGAAGGCTGTACCGATGGCCCGGACATCATAGGCTCCGGCGGAGACGACGAAGGGGCGGTTCGGGTCCTTGCGGACGTAGAAGACCGCCTCGCCATTATCCATCCTGACCCGTCTGCGGTCGCCGAACTCATACTGAAGGCGGCTGTCAACATTGATCGCCATGACACTGCCGTCGGGCAGGGCGCGGGTCTGCTGTTCCCCGATACCGGTCCGGACCTCGCTCCGGATCAGCCGGGGCATCAGGACGGCCCCCGTTCCCACGGCCACCATGGCGGCCGTCGAGGCTGCGATCATGAAGGCGCGGCGGCTGGGCACCGGCCGGGCGGCGGTGTGGACGGTCCGGGTCTTCAGGACCGCCAGTTCACCCCAGAGTTCATGCATGGCATCGAGGGCGCGCTGGTTGGTGGCGTCAGCGCGCCATCGGTCGAAGGCCGTGCGTTCTTCCAGCGTCGTTGCGCCGCGGCGCATGATCGCAAACCACTGCCCGGCCTCTTCACGCGCGCGCTCGTCCCTGATCATCGCGTCCGTCCGTGCCTTGCTGACCCTTCTATAGACGCACGGAAGGTCTCCACCCCCACCCCGAATCCATGACTCATTGGCGATCGATCTCGCGCGAGAGCTGAACCATGGCCAGGCCGATGTGTTTCTCGACCGTCTTGGTACTGATGCCGAGGCGGCGAGCGATCTGTAGATGGGTCAGTTCATCGATCCGGTGCAGGAGAAAAACCTCGCGCCGACGGCAGGGCATGCTGTGGATGATGGCGAAGGCCCGATGCAGGCGCTCGCTGGCGATCAGTTGCCGCTCGGGCCCGCCCCGATCACAGGCGACGTCCGGGGCTTCGGCGGGATTGAACAGGCGCGTGGTTCGGGCCCGGCCACGCAGATGATCGACCGCAAGGTTGCGCAGGATGCGACGCAGCAGATGAAGCGGCTTCTGGACCGGGGTCCGGCGTTCCGTCTCGATAGCGCGAAGGGCGGCGTCCTGAAGCAGGTCTTCCGCATCATTGGGATCGACGCGTGACGTGATCGCCCTGAGCGGACTCCGCCGCTCACTGAAGGCGGTCGTGAGAGTCTCCTCCAGTTCCGAGATCGCCGGCTTTGTCACCATACTGCATAGTCCGGTGACAGGACCCGGGGTGTCAAGCGAGCAGCCCGCTGTGGTTCGGGGCACCCCGGCCGCCGCCGGCGGCACAAGCGGGCGACGGCAGCCCAACGGCGAAGTCCCTCCGTCAGCTGTCCATCAGCTTCAACAGGGCATGGACGAACCGCTCAGCCTCATCCTCCTGGCTGAAGTGGCCTGCTCGTTCGAGGCGGATGTGAGGCTGACACCGCGCCCCGGGAATGCGTTTCTGGAGAACGGTGTCCATATGCCCAAGGACGGGGTCGCGATCGCCGAATGCGGTCAGAAAGGGTTTCCGGAACTGTTCGAGCACAGACCAGGCTTGCCGGTTCTCAGCCGCCTCGGCGTCATCGGGCCCGAGCGGAACCAGTGTCGGGAACGTCAGGACGGCGGCCTTGTAAGAGACGTCGGGAAAGGGAGCGTCATAGGCCGATATCTCGGCAGGGGTCAGGGGGCGGGTGACGCCCCGCGCCACCACCCTGCCGACCTCCATGTCCGGCCGGCTCTGACTGAAATCGCGCCATTGCCGGAAGCCCTCGCCGAGGTCTGAGCCATCTGGAAGCGCGGTATTGGAGGCTAACACGCGCGCGAACCGGTCGGGGTGAGCGGCGACCAGTCTGAGACCCAGAAGTCCGCCCCAGTCCTGGCAGAACAGGGTCACGTCGCGTAGGTCTCGCCTGAGGAACCATTGCTCCAGCCAGTCCAGATTGGTGGCATAGGAATAGGCCTCGCGCGCGATCGGCTTGTCGGACCGCCCGAAGCCGATCAGGTCGGGCGCGAGGACGCGAAATCCTGCATTCACCAAGGGGCCGATCATGGACCGATACAGATACGACCAGGTCGGCTCTCCATGCAGCAGAACCATCACCGGCCCCTGCGCAGGGCCCTCGTCGAGATAGTGCATCCGCAGTGTTGAGCCGTCGGAGTTCCCGACGCTGTCGTAGCGGGGTGTGAACGCATAGCCCGGCAGATTGGCGAAACGCTCATCGGGGGTGCGAAGAAATTCCATCGTCGTCCTCAATCATCAGGTCGCTGAATATGCCGGCAGGTCACCGACGCTGGTGTATTCCCACGCCGGGCCCGCAGCCCGTGGCTCCTGTGGTTGCTGTTACCCGGAGGTCGCCCGTCATTGGCAAGTCACGCCCAGCCGTTCGGCTGCGAAGCGCGCCTGAGAGCCCGCAGAGCGAGGGCTGAGCGCAGACAGGCCCACGGGACCTGTCGCCGCCATGGCGGGTCGCGCAGCCGCCCTGTTCGGACGAACCGGGAGGTTCAGGCCCGGCGCCTCGGTGACCCGAACCACGAACCCGGGCAGCGGGCAGGACAGCAGAGCCATGTGATCCTTTCAGGCGAAACCGGACTCGGGTGCCAAAAAAGCCACCGCCTTTTTAACTGCACCCGGAGTGCCATAACATGAAGCCTTTGTGAAGTCTCGGGCATTGCCGGGCCCGGATGCGGACGAGCCACAACCGCATCCGGGCAGGATGGGGAGCGTCCGACCCGCCATTGTGGCTTTTGTCGCGGTGCGGGCCGTCCAGCGACAGAGCGTCTCTGGTGGGCGCGGCAATGGCCGGAGCTATGTTCCATGGAGAAATACTCCGGGGGCAGGGCGCGGGGTCGGTATTCGGGTTGAGGCCGGATTGGCCCGGACCCGTTGTCATGCGGTCTCAGGACAGCTCGGGGCCGTCGGCAAAGCCGGGCACGCTGTCGTAGTCTGAGTGCCCGAAAGGCTTCCCGTCGAAGAGATAGGGATAATGAAAGCGTCGCAGGCGTTCATGGAAGGCGCGGACGCGATCCTGATAGGCCAGTTGGGCGGAAACATCAGAGTTTGCGAGACGATGCATACCGCGCTGAATGGCGATCGGAGGCAGGAACCAGCTGACCAGACCGGCGCGATTCTCCCTCTCGGCCACGCCGGCGCGATAGTCTCTCGACATCGTCGCAACCTGCTCGTCACCGAGTTGCTGGAAGGCATAGTACCACTTCCAGTCGAAGGCGATGCCCACCGGCGCGGAGTCCGCCCATTCAGGATGGGTCCTGTAGAACCGCGCCATGGTCGCATTGCGATCCATATCCCAGGCGTCATGAACGGTTTCACGGTTCTCACGCACCAGCGCCGCACCTTGCGGGATAGGCGTCGCCGCATTGATGGCGAGGTTGGCAGCGGACGGGGTGATGAGCGTCACCACAAACCACAATGCCGCGAGGGTGGCCGCATTGGCCGCCGAGCGACTGCCCCGGGCAGCGACGATCAGGGCCACGGCGGTCCAGAAGATCACCTGGGCCAGGATGAGGCCTATGAACTGGGCCATGTCCTGCCAGCTCACGCCTCGCAGGACCGCGCCGGACAGGAATGGAACAAGCAGGGCCAGGGCGACGAGTGCGCTGCGCACCAGGGCGCGTGCGCCCCATACTCGCCAGGCCGCGCCCGGCATGGCCTGCAGGCTGGCTAACCGCCCGGCCTCGCGCTCAGACGACCAAAGATCGTGCAGAAGGGCGACAAGAACGAGTGGCGCGAGATAGATCAGCACAAAGGCGAAATCGAAACGCCCCGGCAGCGCCAGCTCGGGATTGCCGGCCTCGCTCTCATAGATCTGCCCCTCGAGGGCGAGCGCCCTTATGCGAAGCATGACGGGCGAGACATCCCGCTGTCCGAGGGCCGCAAAGGCGAGCGGATCGGGGGCGTCCCAGGTGGCGTGAAAGCGATAGTAGGCGGCCGATCCGGCATCCTCGCCGGCATGCTGTTTCACGGCCCGGGCATCCTCGGCCTGGAGCGCAATCATGCGTTCGATGGCGGCCTCCTGACCGGCCACCTCGCGCAGGCCGATGGCTACGCTGACGCTGGCCAGCAGGGTGAGCAGGAGGAAGGCACCCAGCGCGGTCCGGGATCGAAGGAGCAGGGAGGCTTCTCGGACGAGGGCGTTCATTGTTCACTGCGCTCCAGCCGCCGCGCCCCGATCGCGCACAACACCAGACCGAACGCCAGCCATGCCATGAGCATGAGAAGGGCCGGGGTCATCGCGGCGCGTCGTTCTGCGCCCGTGGTTGGAATGAAGACGAAATCGGGTGCAGTGGACCAGTTCCCCGCCGAAACACGGGTCCGGCGTTCGGCGTCGGCGTTCCGGGAGCGCGCGCTGTCGTCTGCGAAGGTCAGCATGTCGCGATGCATGACGTTGAGGCGCTGGATGAGGTCGAAGCGGTAGGCTTCCGACTGCTGAAGGAAGCGAAGATGGGTTTCAAGGTCGGACCCTGTCCCGGCCATGGACAGCCG
>CANMXH010000016.1 GCA_947501315.1 Caulobacteraceae bacterium
GTTGTCGCTCCGGTGCTGGCTGTCGCCGTCGGCCTGTCGCTTTACGCCATGCGGGACAGCGTGACCTTCTTCTTCTCCCCGTCCGAGGCCACGGCCGAGACGGCACCGGCCGGACGGGTCGTTCGTCTGGGGGGGCTGGTCGAGGCCGGCAGCGTGGTCCGCGGCGCCGACGGTGAGGTTGCCTTTGCGATTACGGACAATGCCGCCACCACCCGCATCGTCTATCAGGGCGATCTGCCCGATCTGTTTCGTGAGGGGCAGGGGGTGGTGACCCAGGGGGCCTTCCTGCCCGACCGCAGCTTCCGCGCCACACAGGTCCTGGCCAAACACGATGAGAACTATATGCCGCGCGAGGTCGCTGACCGCCTGAAGGCCAAGGGTGAATGGCGGCCCGGGGGCGAAACGCCCGCCGCTGGAGCAGCAGACCTGTGATTGTTGAACTGGGCGCTTTCGCCCTGATCCTCGCCCTGGTGCTCTCTGTGCTGCAGACCGGTATGGCTGCGGCCGGTCGTCTGCGCCGCAGCCCGGTGCTGGCCGGCGCGGCCGAGGGCGCGGCCCTGGCCTGCGCGGGCGTTGTCGCCCTGGCTTTCGCCGTCCTGATCCTGGCCTTCGCGGTCTCGGACTTCTCGGTCGCCAATGTCGCGGCCAACAGCCACACCGACAAGCCGATGCTCTACAAGGTCTCCGCCGCCTGGGGCAGCCACGAGAGCTCGCTGGTCCTGTGGTGTCTGGTGCTGACCGGCTTCGGGGCGGTCCTGGCCCGCGCCCGGGGCCTGCCGTTCGGCCTCAAGGCTTCTGCCGTGGCGACCCAGGGTCTGCTCGGCGTGCTGTTCCTGGCCTTCGCCGTCTTCACCTCCAATCCGTTCGAGCGGCTGGATCCGGCTCCCTTTCAGGGCGGTTCGCTGAACCCCTTGCTGCAGGACCCCGCGCTCGCCTTCCATCCGCCCTTCCTCTACGCGGGCTATGTCGGCTTTTCGGTCTGTTTCTCGCTGGCGGTTGCGGCCCTGATCGAGGGTCGGGCCAATTCCAGCTTCTGGCCCGCCTGGGGGCGCTGGGTGCGGCCCTGGGCCCTGGCCAGCTGGGCCTTTCTGACGGTCGGCATCACCCTGGGCTCATTCTGGGCCTATTATGAGCTCGGCTGGGGCGGCTGGTGGTTCTGGGATCCCGTCGAGAATGCCAGCTTCCTGCCCTGGCTGGCCGGGGCGGCGCTGCTGCACTCGGCCGTGGTCACCGAGCGGCGCGGAGCCCTCGCGGGCTGGACGACCTTTCTCGCCCTGTTGACCTTCACCTTCTCCATGCTGGGGGCCTTCCTCGTCCGCTCCGGCGTCCTGACCAGTGTCCATGCCTTTGCCGTCGATCCCGAGCGCGGCCTGATGCTGCTGGCCATTCTCGGTGCCACCTCCGGCGTGGCCTTCGCCCTGTTCGCCTGGCGCGCGCCCCAGCTGAAGGGGGGCGGCATGTTCGCCTCGGTCAGCCGCGAGGGTGCGCTGGTGCTGAACAATGTCTTCCTGACCGCGGCCAGTGCCACCGTCTTGCTCGGCACCCTCTATCCGCTGATCCTCGAGGCCGCCAACGGTGCGACCATCTCGGTCGGGCCGCCCTATTTCGCCCTGACCTTCAACCCGCTGATGATCGCAGCCCTGCTGATCCTGCCCGCCGGGCCGCTGTTGTCGTGGAAGCGGGGGGATCTGAAGGGCGTCGGCCAGCGGCTGGCGCTGGCGGCGGGGGTCTCCATCCTGATCGCTCTGGCCGGCTGGATGGTCTTCGAGCCGAAGAAGGCCCTGTCCGCCGCCGGAATCGGCCTCGGTGGCTGGCTCATCCTGGGCGCCCTCGCCGAGGTGGCCGAACGGCTGCGCCTGTTCCGTGCGCCCCTGGCCGAGACCCTGCGCCGCGCCCGGGCCCTGCCGCTCGGGGCCTGGGGCACGACCCTGGCCCACGCCGGACTGGGCGTCTTCGTCCTGGGGGCGGTGGTCGAGACCGGTTATCGGGTCGAGGCTGCCCGGACCCTTGCCCCCGGCCAGACCATCGAGGCCGGCAAGTGGGCGGTGACGCTGGACTCCGTCGGCGTGGTCGAGGGGCCGAACTATCTGGCTGAACAGGGAAAACTGACCGTGACCCTGCGCGACGGCAGCGCGCCGAGGACCGTCACGGCCGAGCGTCGCTTCTTCCCGACCGGTGGCCAGACCACCACCGAGGTCGGGCTCGATTTCCGGGGCATGGACGACGTCTATGTGGTGCTGGGCGAGCGCGGGCGCACCGCAGCCGACGAACCGGCCTGGAACGTTCGTGTCTGGTGGAACCCCTGGGCGCGGCTGATCTTCCTCGGCCCGGCGATCATGGCCCTGGGTGGCCTGCTGTCGCTGCTGGACCGGCGGCTGAGGCTGGGCGTGAACCGGAAGACCGCGGCATGAGGCGCGCCCTGCTGATCGCGGCCGCGCTGGTCATGATCGCCGCACCGGTTGCGGCGCAGGAGCCCCCGCCGACGCCGGACCGGCCGCTGGCGGATGCGGCCCAGGAGGCCCGCGCCCAGGCCCTGTTCAACGACATCCGCTGCGTCGTCTGCCAGCATGAGGCCATCGCCGACAGCCCCGCCGGGATCGCGGCCGACATGCGCAGTCTGGTGCGCGAAGAGATTGCAGCCGGGCGCAGCGACCAACAGGTCCGCGATGATCTGGTGCGCCGCTACGGCGACTTCGTCCTGTTCACCCCGCCGCTGCGGGGCGGCACCTGGCTGTTGTGGTTCGGTCCGCTCGCCATCGTGCTGGCGGTGGGGGTGGGCCTGCTGTTCATGGCCCGCCGTCGCCCGGTCGAGACTCCGGCGCTGACGGCCGCCGAAGAGGCCGATCTGGCGCGAATACTCGCCGATCAGGCGGTTCGCCCCGATACTGACGCAAAGCCGTCTGACCAATAGTCACGAGCCTGATCGCTTGAGGAGGAATCGCTTCGCGGTTCCGAAGGGAGCGTGAATCAGGCTCGCAGGGACGGCGGGCCCCTCATCGCGCTGCGGCGTTGGTGAAACAGGCTGCCGCTCTGTATGACAAGACCGAACGGGCGTTCGCCGCCCGACGAGAGGATCGCAAGACACGCCTATGATGAAGCGCAAGGAATTCATGCTGGGGGCCATCGCTGGCCTGACCTTCGCCGCCGCAGCGACCGCCGGCGGCGTCATCGACTGGCCCTCGGCCAACGCAGGCCCGGTGGCGGGCTTCACGGGCCGTCTCGCGCCCACCGCCGGCGCCTCCGGCCTCGCCTTCGCCCCGCCCCAGGGCGCGCCGCTCAGCTTCGCCGACATCTTCGCCCAGGTCGCCCCGGCGGTGGTGCAGATTGATGTGAAGACGCGGGTGCGTCAGCCGAGCATGCTGCAGATCCCCGGGACACCCTTCGCCATCCCCAATCCGAACGGCGGGGAGCGGGGCGAGGAAGGCGAGGACGGCGAGGACGGAGAAGGCACGACCGCCATGGGTGCGGGCTCGGGCTTTTTCATTGCGGCCAATGGCTTCATCGTCACAAACAATCACGTCATCGCCGACGCGACCGAAATCATGGTCAAGCTGGCCGACGGTCGTGAGCTGGAGGCGCGCGTCATCGGTCGCGATGAGGCCACCGACCTCGCGGTCATCAAGGTTGAGGGCACGGACTTCCCCTTCGTGACCTTCGAGGAGACCGCCCAGCCGCGCGTGGGCGACTGGGTCATTGCCGTGGGCAATCCGTTCGGGCTCGGCGGGACGGCCACGGCCGGCATCGTGTCGGCCCAGAGCCGTCAGAACCTCGCCGATCCGACCTCCAGCTTCGTCGACTTCCTCCAGATCGATGCCGCCATCAACCGGGGCAACTCCGGTGGCCCGACGTTCGACATCTATGGCCGTGTGATCGGCGTGAACTCAGCCATCATCTCGCCCACGGGTGGATCGGTCGGGATCGGTTTCGCTATTCCCGCTTCTGTCGCCAAACCGGTCACCGATCAGCTCATGCGGGGCAACGCGGTCCAGCGAGGCTTCGTCGGTCTGGGCCTCCGAACCTTTGACGCAGATCGTTGGGAGGCCCTCGGTCAGGCCCGTGACTTCAAGGGGGCCTACATCGAGTCCGTGACGCCGGACGCGCCTGCTGCGCAGGCGGGGGTTCAGGAAGGCGATCTTCTGGTTGGCGTGAACGGTCGCGCCGTCGCCAACGGCACCGAGGCGACCCGCGCCGTCGGTTCTGCCCGGCCCGGGGAAACCATCCGCCTCGAGGTCATCCGCGACGGCCGCAGGCGCACGATCAACGTGCGCTCCGGTGTCCGTCCGTCCGAGACAGATCTTCTGGCTGATCAGGATCAGGGCGGCGGTGAAGGGCCGCGGAATGCCCCCGCGACGCCCCAGGGACAGGTCGTGGAGGGCGCGACGGTGAGCTCGATCACCCCGGCCCAGCGGTCGCAGTATGGCATACCCGAGACTGTGACCGGCGTGATCGTAACGGGCGTCGCGCGGGGAACGCCGGCAGCCGAAGCCGGTCTGCAGGCCGGCTTTGTCATCAGTCGCGCCGGAAACCGGACGATTGGCAGTGCAGCCGACCTTGCCGCGGCGGTTCGGGAGATCAAGACGGCGGGCCGCCCGAGCATCCTCCTGTTCGTCACGGCCGGTGGGCAGCGGGGTACGCTCGTGCTGAAATTCGACACCGAATGAGCCTGCCAATCTGACAAAGCCGTAACTGCCCCCATCGCCGCCGATGCGCTAGCATCGGTGGCGATTTGCATTCGAGGGGCTGATTCCATGCGCATTCTGGTGGTCGAGGACGACGCCGAGGCCGCGACCGCCATGGTCCGGGGACTGACCGAAGCCGGGCACGAGCCGACCCACGCCGTCGACGGGGCCTTCGGCCTGCTGGAGGCGCAGAAGGGCGGCTATGACGTCTATGTCGTCGACCGGATGATGCCGCGCCTCGACGGCATCGGCATGGTCGAGACCCTGCGCAAGGACGGCGACCAGACCCCCGTCCTGTTCCTGTCCGCCCTCGGCGAGGTCGAGGATCGCGTCACGGGCCTCAAGGCCGGCGCGGATGACTATCTGGTCAAACCCTATGCCTTCTCCGAACTGATCGCCCGGGTCGAGGCCCTGTCGCGCCGCCGGGAGTCCGGCAGCGTGGCCACCATGCTCAAGGTCGGCGACCTCGAGATGAACCTCATCGCTCGCACCGTGCACCGCACCGGCAAGGAGATTGACCTGCAGCCGCGAGAGTTCCAGCTGCTGGAATTCCTGATGCGCCACGCCGGCCAGTCGGTGA
Source organism: Caulobacteraceae bacterium (assembly GCA_947501315.1). Taxonomy (GTDB): domain Bacteria; phylum Pseudomonadota; class Alphaproteobacteria; order Caulobacterales; family Caulobacteraceae; genus Brevundimonas. The sequence continues at coordinate 5,260 of CANMXH010000016.1, forward strand.
CCCGCACCATGCTGCTGGAGAAGGTCTGGGAATATCATTTCGACCCCCAGACCAATGTCATCGACGTCCACATCAGCCGCCTGCGCGCCAAGATCGACAAGGGCTTCGACCACGCCATGCTGCAGACGGTGCGCGGGGCCGGGTATCGGCTGGAGCCGTAGCGCCAGCCAGTGAAACTTCCCTCCCTTCTCCGCCGCACGCCCTTCCGGCTGACGCTGCTGTTCCTCGCCCTGTTCGCGGCGGCGGCCAGCGCCATCCTGGCCTATGTCTATTTCGCCTCCGCCTCTGAAGCCCGGACCAGGGCCGAGCGAGAGGTGCGCGGCGAGATGCAGGTGCTGACCGGCATCTACAGGGAACGCGGCTTCGACGCCCTGAACCGTGCCCTGATCGACCGCACCCTGCGCGACAACGCCTTCCTCTATCTGCTCAAGAACCCTGACGGCAGCCAGGTCACAGGCAGTCTGACCGACTTCCCCATCACGGAGATGGAGGGCGCCCAGGAGTGGATCAGCTTCCCGTTCACGGACACGGACGCTGAAGGCCAGGTCACCCGGCCGCAGGTCCGCGGTGTGCAGGTCCTGCTGGCGGACGACGGCATGCTGTTCGTCGGCCAGTCGCTCGGGGACACCGAAGCCTATCTGGCGCGCCTGACCCGGGCCCTGTGGACGGCCATGGGCATCGTCCTGCTGCTCGGTCTGGCGGGCGGGGTGCTGGTCAGTCGCAATATCGAGCACGCCATGGGCCGGCTCGGCAAGGTCGTCACGGCGGTGCAGGAGGGCGACCTCAAGGCCCGGGCCGAGGTCCGCAACTCCGGCGACGAACTGGACGAGCTGGGGGCCGGGCTCAACACCATGCTGGACCGGCTGGAAGGGTCGATGTCCTCGATCCGTCACGCCGGCGACGCCATCGCCCACGACCTGCGCTCGCCCCTGACCCGGATGCGGGCCAGGCTGGAGGTGGCGCTGATGGATGCTGACGCGGGCAAGATCAACGGCGTTGACGCGGTCCAGCTGGCGCTCGACGAGGCCGACAATCTGCTCAAGACCTTCAACACCGTTCTGGCCATCGCCCGGCTGCAGGCCGCGGCAGGCCGCACCCCCGATCCCAAGGTGTTCGACGCCGCCGATCTGGCCGCGGACATGGCCGAGCTCTATGAGCCCGCGTCAGAGGAAAAGGGGCTGGAGTTCTCCGCCGAGATCGAGCGCGGGCTGATGATCTCGGGCAACCAGCCCTTCCTCGCCCAGGCCCTGGCCAACATCATCGACAACGCCATCAAATACACCCCGACCGGCGGTGCCGTGATGCTGCGCGCCCGGCGGCGCTCTTCGGGCGAGATCGAATACTCCGTCACCGACACCGGCCCCGGTGTGCCCGAAGGGGATCGTGAGCGGGTCATCGAACGCTTCGTGCGCCTCGACAACAGCCGCACCGAGGCCGGCTCGGGCCTCGGCCTGGCGCTGGTCGGGGCGGTGATGGAGGCCCACGGCGGCCGCATCCTGCTGGATGAGGGGCCCGGCGAATACGGCGGCTTCGGCCCCGGCCTGCGCGTCGCCCTGGTCCTGCCGGCCGCCGAATGAGCGACGCGCTGGGCCCCCGGCTCGACCCTTGCGGCCCGGTCGTCGATCCGGTGGCCGCCGAACGGACCCTTGAACGCCTGTCCGAGGCGGCGCGCCAGGACGGCTGGTCCGACGCGCTGCAGGCCGCCTGGCCCGCCCTCGCCCCCGCCTTCTCCGCCTCGCCCTATCTGGCCGGGCTCGCGCGGCGCTGGCCCGAGCGGCTTCGACAGACGATCGAGGCCTCGCCGGAAGACCGGCTGGCGGCCATCCTGTCGGCGACCGACGGCCTGACCGGGGGTGCCGACGAGGCCCGGGCCCCGCTGCGCCGGCTCAAGGCCGAGCTGCATCTGCTGACCGCCCTGTGCGATCTCGGCGGCATCTGGGATCTGGACGCTGTCACCGGGGCGCTCAGCCGTTTCGCTGACGTCTCGACCCGGTCCGCCCTGCGGGCCGTAGCCCACGACCAGCGCGAGCGGGGCAAGCTGATCTCCGCCGCCGACGATCCGCGCGGCCCCATCCCCGGTCTGTTCGGCCTGGCCATGGGCAAGCACGGAGCCTTTGAGCTCAACTATTCCTCGGACATCGACATCAGCCTGTTCTGGGAGCCCGAAGCGCTGGAGAGCGCCCTCGCGGACGGGGTCGAGCCGCAGAAATTCTGCGATCGCGCCGCCCATGCGCTGGCCGCCCTGATGCAGGAGCGGACCGGCGACGGCTATGTCTTCCGCTTCGACCTGCGGCTGCGGCCCGATCCGTCCTCCACCCCGCCCGTGGTCGCCGCCCCCATGGCCCTGGCCTACTATGAAAGCGTCGGCCAGAACTGGGAGCGCGCCGCCTTCATCAAGGCCCGGCCGGTGATCGGCGACCTCGCCGCGGGTGCCGGGTTCGTCAATGCGCTGAGGCCCTTCATCTGGCGCCGCAGCCTCGACTATCCGGCCATCCTCGACATCCAGTCGATCAAGCGCCAGATCCACGTCCACAAGACCGGCGAGGGCATGGAGGCCGCCGGGGCCAATCTGAAACTGGGCCGGGGCGGCATCCGCGAGATCGAATTCTTCGCCCAGACCCAGCAGCTGATCCTCGGCGGCCGCGACCCCGCCCTGCGCAGTCCGCGCACGGTCGATGCCCTGGTCGCCCTGCGCGATGCGGGCCATGTCAGCCCCGAGGTCTGCGCCGACCTGACCGCGGCCTATGCCGCCCTGCGCGGTCTCGAGCACCGGGTGCAGATGCTCGACGACGAACAGACCCATATCCTGCCGGCAGAACCCGTCCGACGCTCGGCCGTGGCGGCCCTGGCGGGCGAGGGCGATCTCGTCGCCTTCGATCACAGGATCGAAGCCCTGCTGGTCGGGGTCAACCGCACCTATGGCCAACTCTTCGAGGACGAGGAGGCCCTGTCCTCGCCCTATGGATCGCTGGTCTTCACCGGCATCGAGAACGACCCCGAGACCCTGGCGACGCTGGAACGCATGGGCTTCACGGAGCCGGGGACGATCGCCGATACGATCCGTAGCTGGCACCACGGGCGCATTCCGGCCACCCGATCGGCCCGTGGCCGGGAGCTGTTCACGCGGCTCGCCCCCCGTCTCCTGACGGCCCTGGCCGACACCGGCGCGGCCGACGCCGCCTTCCGCCGCTTCGCCGTCTTCTTCGCCGGTCTGAACAGTGGGGTGCAGGTCCAGGCCCTTTTCCTTGCCCAGCCGAAACTGTTCGACCTCGTGGTCGGGGTCATGGCCTTCGCCCCCCGGCTGGCGCGAACCCTCGGCCGCTATCCGGCGGCGCTGGACAGTATGCTTGACGCCCGGTTCCACACCCAGCTGGGCGTCAACACCGGCCTGTTCGACCAGATGACGGACGAGGCCGCAGCGGCCCCGGATTTTGAAGGAGCCATGAATGCCGTGCGCCGCCTGCATCGTGACCAGATGTTCCGCATCGGTGTCCAGATCCTGACGGGCCGCATCGGGCCTGAGCAGGCTGGTCGCGCCCACACTGCCCTGGCCGATGCCGTGATCGCGGCCCTCGCCCCGGCCGCCTTGGCCGAGGCGGCGCGCCAGGGCGGGGCTCTGCCTGACGGCGTTGTCGCTGTGGTCGCCCTGGGCAAGGCGGGCTCGTGCGAAATGACCGCCGGCTCCGACCTCGATCTGATGACCGTTTATGACGCGCCGCCCGAGGCGGTGTCTGACGGCAAGGGCTGGGCGGCGGGCGTCTTCTATTCCCGCTTCACCCAGCGGCTGATCGCCGCCCTTTCGGCCTATACGGCAGAAGGGCGGCTCTATGAGGTCGACATGCGGTTGCGGCCGGGCGCTGCCAAGGGACCGGTGTCGCTGCGGCTCCCGGCAGTCGAGGACTATTATGCCTCCGAGGCGGACACCTGGGAGTTCATGGCCCTGACCCGGGCCCGTGTGGTCTGGACCAATGATCCGGCCTTCGGTGCCCGCACAACCGCCGCACTGGAGGCCATCCTGCGCCGACCCCGGCCGGGCGTCGATGTCGCCGCAGACGCCCGCCGGATGCGTGACCTGATGGCCCGCGAGCGGCCGGGGCAGGGGGCATGGGATCTCAAACTCGCCCCCGGTGGTCAGGTCGATGCCGAGTTCGTCGCCCAGGTGCATCAGCTGAAGGCCGCCGCCGGGGGAGGCCGGCTGACCGTCTCCACACTCGAGGCGCTTGAGGTCGAACCCGTCCTGGCCGAGGCCTGGCGCCTGCAGCAGGCGCTGGCTCAGGTCTTCAGCGCCGCATTCGACGACAGGCCCGATCCGGAGCAGGAGCCCGGGGGGTTCCAGCGCCGTCTCGCGGAGGCGGCCGACTTCGCGGATTTTGACACGCTGAAGGCCCGGCTGGCCGAGGTGCGAACCGCCGCCCGCGCGGCCCTTGAAACCGTCCTGCCGCCGCCTCGCGACGGAGACTGACGCGATCTTCGTTAGACTCCCCGGACTGGGGACTGACACCGCCCTTGGCGGCATGGAGATTATCAAGATGAAAAAGACCCTTTTGGCCGGTGGCCTCGCGGCCCTGATGCTTGCCGCCGCGGCCGGTGCCGCCTTCGCCCAGCAGCCTCCGGCTCGCGGCATGCGCGCGGACGCGGACGGCGATCGCCGGCTGAGCCAGGCCGAGTTCGTCGGCCAGCGCGTGCAGCGCCTGACGACCGCAGACACCAATCGTGACGGCTCTGTCACGGCCGATGAGCGCCGCGCCGCAATGCAGGCCAGCAGGGCCGGTCGGGCCGATGCCCGCTTCGACCGTCTGGACGCCAATGACGACGGTTCCGTCAGCCGCGCCGAGTTCGACGCGGCCCGCTCGGCCGCCCGTGAGGTGCGAGCGGAGCGCGGCCCGCGTCCCATGGGTGCCCATCGCGGACCCGCCCGTGGCCAGCGGGGCATGGGCCGGATGGAGGCTCGCGGGCCGGTGGTGATCACTGAAGTTCAGGCCCGCGCCGAACAGGCCTTCACCCGCCTCGACGCCGATCAGGACGGTTTCGTCACGGCCGAAGAGGGTCGCGCCGCTCGTCAGGGCATGCGCCAGAATCGCCGTGAGCGTATGGTGGAACGCCGCGCCGCTCATCAGGCTCAACGGCAGGCATCGCCTCCGGCACCCGCTTCGGAGTAAGGAAAATGTCGGGGACGGCGGTCATGTACCGGGCGACCCTTTCGGCAAGCATGGAAGAGGGCCGGATTGGCGCTGATCGCCGACCCCGACGAGGACCTGGTGCGTCGCGTGGGTCAGGGCGACCCGGCGGCCATCCAGGCCATGGTCGCGCGCAAGCTTCCGCGCATGCTGGCGCTCGCGCACCGGATGCTGGGCGATGCGGCCGAGGCGGAGGATGTGGCCCAGGAAGTCATGCTGCGAGCCTGGAAACAGGCCCCGGGATGGACGCCGGGTCAGGCCAGGTTCGACACCTGGCTGCACCGGGTCGGGCTGAACCTCTGCTACGACCGGCTTCGCCGCAGGCGGGAAGTGACCACGGCGACGCCGCCGGACCAGCCCGACACCGGCCCCGCGCCGGATCGGGGATTGCTGGCAGCGGACGTGGGGGCGCGGGTCGATGCGGCCCTGACCCGACTGCCGGATCGTCAGAAGGAGGCGATTGTCCTCTGTCACTATCAGGAGCTGACCAATATCGAGGCCGCGGCCCTGATGGCGGTCAGCGTGGAAGCGCTGGAAAGCCTGCTGTCGCGCGGGCGACGGGCATTGAGACTGGCCCTGGCCGATATCCGGCCGGGTGCTGAGGGAGCATGAGTGTGATGACGTCGGAACGGTTCCTCGCCCTGGTCGCGGCCTATGGTGCCGACGCGCGGCGTTGGCCCGAGACTGAGCGGGCGGCCGCCCTTGCCCTTGCTGCGGCCCGGCCTGAGGCCGTGGCCGAGGCGCTGGCTGAAGCGGATGCGGCGGATATCCTGTTGCATGCCTCCCGCGTGGCGCACCCGTCCACGGTCCTGCGTGACAGGGTCGTGGCCTCCGCTGCCGGCGCGGGGTTGATGAAGGCGCGTCATGAAGGTCGACGCTGGCTGGACCGGCTGGCGCTGGCTCTCGGTGCCGGCTGGGCCGCGGCGACCTGTGCCGGTATTGTGGCGGGTGTCATGATGACCACCTGGTTGACGGCCGACGCCCAGGCCGAAGCCGTCCTCTATCAGGCCTTCCTGCCCGGCGTGGATGATGCCGAGGTGCTGGGATGAACTCCGGGGCCCTGAAGATCGCGCTCGCCGTATCGGTCGCGCTGAACCTGTTCGCCGTCGCGGCGGGGGTAACCGTGTTCGTGACCCGGGCCGAGGTCGAGAAGCAGGTGGATGCCCAGCAGCGCCCGACCCCGATCGGGTCTCCGATGCGGCTGATCGACCGGCTTGATCCTGCTGTCCGCGAGCGCGTGCGCGACACCATGCGTGCCTCGGCCCTCGCGGCTCGCCCCGATTTCGAGGAAGCCCGGCTGAAGCGGCGTCAGGTCATCGATATGGGCCGGTCCGGAACCTTCGATACTGTCCGTGCGGCGGCGCTTCTTGAAGAATCCCGCAATGCGGAGTTGCGCGGCCGCGCACGGCTGGAGGCCGACGCCGTGGTCCTGCTGGGCACGCTGGCGCCGGATGACCGGCGGGTGCTGTCGGAAATCCTGACCCGTCGGGTCCGCGCGGCCGGCCGGGACGCTGGAGGCCGTCGAGCGCAACCGACCGCTGCCGCCGCGATACCCGAAGCCTGATTTCAGGCCGCGCGGGCCTGAATCGACGGCACATCGACTTCCTTCGGCGGTCCCGGTCGCCGGATCGGCATATCGAAGACCACAGTCGTACCGAGGCCCGGTTGGCTCTCGATGGTCATCACCCCGCCATGCAGTTCGATGAGCGACTTGGTCAGGGCCAGACCGAGGCCGGTGCCCTGCGTCGTCTTGGAGTGCTGCCCTTCTACCTGTTCGAACGGGCGTGCCAGCCGCGTCAGGTCTTCGGCGGCAATTCCGATGCCTGTGTCGGAGACAGCTACCCTCAGTCGACCCGGGTTCGCATGCGAGATGGCGACCACGATGTTTCCGCCCTCGGGCGTGAACTTCACCGCATTCGAAATCAGGTTGAGGACCACCTGCTTCAATCCGCGGTAATCGGCGTCGATATCGGGCAGGTCAGGCGCATCGATCCGCAGTTCCAGCCCCGCATCCTCTATCTTGCCTCGCATCAGACGGACGGCGTCGTCGACCACCTCCTTCAGCGACACGGTATCATAGTGCAGCGTCATCTTGCCGGCCTCGATCTTGGCCATGTCGAGGACATCATTGATCAGCGAAAGCAGGTGCTGGCCTGACTTCAGTATATCAGCCGCATAGCCCTTGTATTTCGGATCACCCAGCGGGCCGAACATTTCCCCGGCCATGATCTCGGAGAAGCCGTTGATGGCGTTCAGCGGCGTGCGCAGCTCATGGCTCATATTGGCGAGGAATTCGGACTTGGCCTGGTTGGCGGCCTCCGCGCGCGTCATGGCTACTTCATATTTCCGGGCCAGCAGCGACAGCTTGTCCTCGCGGTCTTCCAGTTCGGCAATGGTGATGTGCAGCCGTTCCGTGGCGCGCTGGCGCTCCGCCTCCTTTTCCTTGATCGCAGTGATGTCCGCCGCGGTCACCACAGTGCCGCCGTCGGAGGTGAACCGCTCCACCAGTTGCAGCCAGCGACCGTCATGCAGCTCGACCTCACGCGCGCCGGCCCGCTCGCCCGTGGCGGGCTGATCCGACTTGATCGCGAGGGCCGCGATCTGGTTCAGATCCTGTTTGAACACGCCTCTGCGCAGCATGCCCGCCTCAAAGCCGAAGGCGTCCTTGAAGGCCTCGTTCGACAGGATCAACCGGCCCTGTTTGTCGAACAGAACAAAAGCGTCCGACACACTCTCGATTCCGTCCCGCAGCCGGCTTTCCGCCGCCTGTGCCTGGGCCTTGGCCCGGCGCGCCTCCGTCGTATCCAGAGCCACGCCGAGCACATTGGTGAAGCCCTGCTCGCCTCGTAAACCCCGCGCCTGGCCGCGTGCATCGATCCAGCGCTTCCTGCCCTCGGCATCGGCAACCGGGAAGGTGACGTCGAACGCCCCGAAGGTCTGGGCCTGCCGAAGGGCGTGGCGCACCGCATCGTGATAACGGGGATGGATGCGGGCGAGTAGTTCCGCGGACGGAACGGATCCGCTGCGATCCAGTCCCATCAGTTCAGCCATATAGTCCGAAATCCTGACCAGGTCGGTCTCGGTGTCCCACTCCCAGACACCACAGCGTGCGGCTTCGACAGCGCCACGGAAGCGACGCTCTGAGGCGGCCCATTCCCGGCTGATTCCCTGCTGCCGCCGCTGCATGAGCAGGACCAGGCCGAGTGTGAACAGCCCTATGGCGATGGGAGGGCCGAGCACCCACAGTTCACCGGAGCCGAATCCGCTGACGGGCGGCGCACTGCCGTAATCAATGCTGCGCGCTACCAGCAGCACGTGAGCGGTGATGGCCAGCGCCAGAGCAAGGGTGGCTATGCGCAGCCAGGACGGCGGCGCCCGAAGCCGGTCCAGGCTTCGCCTGCCATCACTGCTTATGCGGCGTTCTTCACCCCGCAAGGCGCTCTCCCCCAAGAATCCGTCGTTGGATGACGAATCTAGGCTGCGTCGCGGATTCCTGTCGAGGCCTGGTTGGAAATCAGCCTTCTTTTGTCGCGCGGCCGGGATCAGGCGGCGCGTGAGGCCCGCTCGACAAAGCCCGCCGCTTCGGTCGGGGCGGCCATGATGTCGGTAACGGACCGCAGCAGGGCGCGGGCTTCGCCGGCCAGTTTCTGCATTTCCGGGGGTGCGTCTTCCGGCGCTTCGTCAACCGAGGCTGCCAGTCGTTCGGCCAGGGCCATCAGCCTCGGCGCCGCAGCGATCAACCGGGCCTGGAACTCGATCTGATCCGGATCGCGATCGTATTCAGCCCCCGGTACCCGCCAGCCGCCCCAATCAGCCTTGTCGGTGACGATCACGGGGTAGGTGCCGGGGAAGGGATGGTGCGAACACTCATCCGGCGTCTGCCATTTGTTTTTCGCCCGCATCAGTCGCCACAAATCGCCGTTGCTCGCAGCCGGGTCATCCGTGGGCAGAAGCAGTTCGTGGCCGAGGAACTCCCGCCCCAGACCGATATCATAGGTCACGCGGACCGGCTCCTCGAACCCCTTGGCCCAGACGGGCTGGACCTTCTCGATCTGGGCCCATGCGCCGACGCATTCGACCCAGACCTTTTGTCCTTTCTGGAACTGTGCGCGTGCCATCGGCTTCTCCTGTGCTTGATCGACAGTATGCTGCGGCCGCGTGAACAGCCGGTTTGGCGACAGGGTGAAGCGAACCTGAACACCCGCTCCGGCTCAGGCGCACGAAAGACCCACTGACACCGTATGTCACCGCCCGCTCCGGGTTCCGCTTTCGCCCGCCCTGCCGGAGGGCTAAACGGCCCGGCACACAACGGAGAATAACGATGACGGCGGCGAACGAGGCGAAGGCCATTCTGCAACGGCTGGGCGTACCCGGCGCGGTCTGGAGCGCCGACGGCTTCGAGGCCCGTTCGCCAATCGACGGCTCGGTCGCCGGCCGTGTGGCCGAAACGCCCGACCTGGATGCCGTCGCCGCCCGCGCGACGGCCGCCTTCCATCAGTGGAAACGCATCCCCGCCCCGCGCCGTGGCGAACTGGTCCGTCTGCTGGGCGAGGAGTTGCGGGCCTCGAAGGATGACCTTGCCCGTCTGGTCACCCTGGAAGCCGGCAAGATTGTCTCCGAAGGCCTCGGTGAGGTGCAGGAGATGATCGACATCTGCGACTTCGCCGTCGGCCTGTCGCGCCAGATCTACGGCCTGACCATCGCCAGCGAACGCCCCGGCCACCACATGCGCGAGACGTACCAGCCGCTGGGCCCGGTGCTGGTCATTTCGGCCTTCAACTTCCCGGTCGCCGTCTGGGCCTGGAACGCCTGCCTCGCCCTCGTCTGCGGCGATCCGGTGATCTGGAAGCCCTCGGAAAAGACCCCCCTGACGGCGCTCGCTACCCACGCCATCCTCGAACGCGCCATCGCCCGGTTCGGAGACGCCCCGGAAGGCCTGTCCCAGCTGGTCATCGGCGGTCGCGAGGCGGGGGAAGCGCTGGCCGCCGATCCGCGCATTCCGCTGGTCTCCGCCACCGGCTCCACCCGCATGGGCCGCGCCGTGGCCCAGACCGTCGCCGCCCGCCTCGGCCGCAGCCTGCTGGAGCTCGGCGGCAACAATGCCATGGTGGTCACGCCCAGCGCCGACCTCGACATGGCCGTCCGCGCCATCGCCTTCTCCGCCGTCGGCACCGCCGGCCAGCGCTGCACCACCCTGCGCCGCCTGCTGGTTCATGAGAGCATCGCCGACGCCCTCATCGCCCGCCTTCAGGCCGCCTATGAGACCCTGCCGGTCGGCGACCCGCGAGTGGACGGGGTGCTGGTCGGGCCCCTGATCGACGATGCCGCCTTCAACAGCTTCGACACGGCCCTGAAACAGGCCGTCGAACAGGGCGGTCAGGTCGTCGTCGGCGGCGACCGCGTGGACCGTGACGGCGTCTACGTCCGCCCCGCCATCGTCCGCATGCCGGCCCAGAGTGCGGTGGTCCAGCACGAGACCTTCGCCCCCATTCTCTATGTCCTGACCTGGTCCGACTTCGATGCGGCCGTGGCCATGCAGAACGCCGTGCCCCAGGGCCTTTCGTCCTGCGTCTTCACCGACAGCGTCCGCGAGGCCGAGGCCTTCCTCTCCGCCTGGGGCTCCGACTGCGGCATCGCCAACGTCAATATCGGCCCCTCGGGCGCCGAGATCGGCGGAGCCTTCGGCGGTGAAAAGGACACCGGCGGCGGGCGTGAGTCCGGCTCCGACGCCTGGAAGGCCTATATGCGCCGCCAGACCCAGACGGTGAATTTCTCGACCAGCCTGCCGCTGGCGCAGGGGGTGAAGTTCGACGTGTGAGATCCCTCTCCCGTTGTTGGAGGGCGCGCGCTCAACCGCGTCCGAACAGCGCTCGACGCGAACCTGGGTGCCTTGTCATCCCGGCCGAACCCCGGCGAAGGCCGGGGGCAGAGCCGGGACGGGACAGGCCGCCACACTGTTTCGTCTACGGCACCGCCCTCGCCGGCAGCGCCTGCGCCGCCCGCACCATCTGCACGAACTCCGCCCGCTCACCATAGGGATCCTCGCCGCGCGCGCCTTGCGCCTGTTCCAGCACCGCATCCCAGTCGAAGCCGTCGCCCAACCAGGGATCGCCGCGCAATTTCTGACCGAAGGCCGCCACCGCGATGGCCCAGCGCGTGCTTTCCAGCGGCCGGTCCGGGACCCCGCCGCCACCCGCATTGGCCACCACCCGCTGCATCAATCGCGAGTCGCGTTCGCCCGGCAGTTTGTAGCGGACCTGCACAAAGCCGACCTCACCGTTCGGATCACCGCCGCCGACGCCCAGGCTGTTGCGGTTCTCCGGATAGCGCCGCTCACCCATCTGGCTCGGCCCACCCACCGGGGTGATCTCATACAGGGCGGTCACCGAGGCCCCTGATCCGACCTCACCCGCATCGACGCGGTCGTTGTTGAAATCGGCCTCGTTCAGCAGCCGGGTCTCATAGCCGATCAGCCGGTACTCCGAGACCCGCGCCGGGTTGAACTCGACCTGGATCTTGACGTCGTCGGCGATGGGGAAGGCCCCGCGATCAAACGCCGGACCGAACAGCCTGCGCGCCTCATTCAGATCGTCGACATAGGCCGCCGTCCCGTTGCCGGCCTGGGCGATCGTCTGCATCCGGCTGTCCTGATAGTTGCCGCGCCCGAAGCCATAGACCGACAGATAGATCCCGGTTTCCCGCTTGGCCGCGACATAGTCTTCCAGCCGCAGGTCGTCGGTGACGCCGACGTTGAAGTCGCCGTCGGTGAACATCAGGATGCGGTTGACCCGGTCGCGCGCGAAATTGGTCTGCGCCTGGTCATAGGCATTGGTCATGCCCGTCGCGCCCGCCGTGCCGCCGGAGGCATAGAGGCTGGCCACGGCGCAGCGCAGCTTCAGCTTCCGGTCGCCCGGCGTCGGGGCCAGCCGCGTGCCCGCCCCCTCGGCATAGAAGGTCACCGCCGCCGTGTCCTGCGGCCGCAGCCGGTCGATGATCAGGTTCATCGACTTCTGCGCCAGGGCCAGCTTGTCAGGGCTGCCCATCGAGCCCGAGACATCGACCAGGAAGGTCAGGTTCAGCGGCCGCCGTTCGGCCTCGGGCAGTTCATAGCCCTGCAGCGCGACATGAACGATCTGCCGTCCGGGCCCCCACGGTGAGGCCGTCACCGCGGTGGTGATGGCGAACGGCTGCGTCGCCGAGGTCGGCCGCGAATAGCCGTAGTCGAAATAGTTGATCAGCTCCTCGACCCGCACCGCGTCGGGCGTGGGCGCGCGGCCCTCGTCGATGAAGCGCCGGACATTGGCATAGCTGGCCGTGTCGACGTCGATCGAGAAGGTCGAGACCGGCTCATCGGCGACGCGGCGCACGGGGTTGGGCGTGGCGTCGGGATAGCGTTCGGTATCGGGGGTCGCGGGCACGCCCGGAACCCGGGAGTTGGAAAGGGCGGGGACGTTCGAGACGTATCCGCTCGCATCTTGCGTGACGCGGGAACCGGTCACGACCACTTCGTTCAAACCGGTCGAAGGCAGGATGACGGGCTGAGGAGAGGGTGCCAACGCCGGTGGGGGCGGCGGCGGCGGCACTGGTGCATACATCGGCACGCCCCCGCCGCGCGCAGCATAGGTCGCCGCGCCGCGGTCCTCCGGCAGGTCGAAGCCGAACACCCGACAGGCGGCGGGCGATACCACACCGTCCGAGGGCTTGTCGGGGTCAATGGCCCGGCCTTCCTGGGCCATCACCGGCATCGGTGCCATCGGCGCGGTGAGGGCCAGGCTCAGCAGGCCGACGAGCGCTCGGTTCAACGGACGTTCCGACATCGCATGCTTTTCCCGGTTTGTGCCGGGCCCATGAGACATCTCTGCTTCGGGCGAAACTGTGGCGCAGGAGTCTCACGAAGCCTCGTGGTCGATCGGGGTGCCGGGCTGGTGCAGCCGCGCAGCCGCCGATATCCAGCGCCCCCGCTTCGGTGTAAGGACGCGGCCCGATGAACCGTCGTCTCTCGATCGCGCCCATGATGGACTGGACCGACCGGCATTGCCGGGCGTTCCACCGCGCCCTGACGGCCGAGGCCCTGCTCTATAGCGAGATGGTCACCGCCCCGGCGGTGGTGAACGGCGATCGGGAGCGGTTGCTGGGCTTCGACGCGCTCGAACATCCGGTCGCCCTGCAGATCGGTGGCTCCGACCCGGCCCAGCTGGCAGAGGCGGCGCGCATCGGCGAGGCCTTCGGCTATGACGAGATCAATCTGAACGTCGGCTGCCCCTCCGACCGGGTCCAGTCGGGCCGCTTCGGGGCGTGTCTGATGCGCGAGCCCGGACTGGTCGCGGACTGTATGGCGGCGATCAAGGAAGCGGTCTCCATCCCCGCCACCGTCAAATGCCGGATCGGGGTCGACGACCAGGACCCGCAGGTCTCGCTGTTCGCCACCGTGGACGCCTGCGCCGCCGTCGGGATCGAGGTCTTCATCGTCCACGCCCGCATGGCGTGGCTGAAAGGCCTGTCGCCCAAGGAAAACCGCGACGTGCCGCCGCTGGACTATGGCCTCGTGCGGCGGCTCAAGCGCGAGCGGCCCCGGCTGTCCATCTCGATCAACGGCGGCATCACCTCTCTGGATGAGGCCGAGGCCCATCTGGATGCCCGTGACGAGCTTGGCGACGGGGTGCAGCTGGA
>CANMXH010000017.1 GCA_947501315.1 Caulobacteraceae bacterium
GCCGGTATCGCCTTCCTGTTTGCCCCTGCCTATCACGGGGCCATGCGCCACGTCGGGCCGGTGCGGGCCGAGATCGGCTTCCGCACCGTCTTCAACCTTCTTGGGCCGCTGTCCAATCCGGCCGGTGCCAGACGTCAGGTCATGGGCGTTTACGACCCCCGCCTGCTGGAGCCCTTGGCCGAGGTGCTGGGCCGTCTTGGTGCCACCCGCGCCTGGACCGTCCACGGCCAGGGCCTCGACGAGCTGACCACCACGGGCGAGACCGAGGTGGCGGAATGGAAGGACGGTGCCGTCCGCCGCTTCACCGTGACGCCCGAGGACGCCGGCCTGCCCCGTGCGGATCTCGCGGCCCTGCGCGGCGGTGATGCGGAAGAAAACGCCGCCGCCCTCCGCGCGCTGCTTGACGGGTCAACCGGGGCCTATCGCGACATCGTCCTGCTAAACGCCGCCGCCGCCCTCGTCGTGGCGGACCGCGCCGCCGATCTGGCCGAGGGCGCGGCCATGGCGGCCTCGGTCATCGACGACGGACGCGCGGCCAAGGCCCTCGTCGATCTGGTCGAAGCGACGAATGCCGAAATCGAGACCCCGGAATGAGGACGCAAACACGAGCCCTTCCCCTCGACGGGGAAGGGTTGGGATGGGGTGCAGGCAGGATGTCTCGGGAAGAACTCCGATGGGCGCTGTCGGCCGCCAAGGTGCCTTTCGCATCCAATCCTTCTGCAGCCTGCCACCACCCCATCCCCGACCCTTCCCCATCGAGGGGAAGGGAGCGCACGCCGGGCACCGTATGATGAGCGACGTTCTCGCCGGCATCGCGGCCTACAAACGTCTCGAGGTCGACACTCGCAAGGCCGCTACCTCGCAGGACGCGATCGAGGGTCTGGCCCGCCTCGCCTCGGCCCCACGCGGCTTCCGGGCTGCGCTGGTGCAACAAGGCGCCCGGACTGGCCGCCCCGCATTGATCGCCGAGATCAAGAAAGCCAGCCCCTCCAAGGGCCTGATCCGCGCCGATTTTGACCCGCCCGCACTCGCCCGCGCCTATGAGCGCGGAGGGGCGTCCTGCCTGTCGGTCCTGACCGACGGGCCCAGCTTCCAGGGCGACGACGCCTTCCTTGCCGCCGCCCGCGACGCCGTCGCCCTGCCCTGCCTGCGCAAGGATTTCCTCGTCGATCCCTGGCAGGTGGCAGAAAGCCGGGCCCTGGGCGCCGACTGCATCCTGATCATCCTCGCCATGATCGACGACGCCCTCGCGGCCGACCTTCTGTCTGAGGCGTGCCGGTTCGGCATGGACGCCCTGATCGAGACCCACGACGAGGCCGAGATGGCCCGCGCCTGCGAGCTGGGCGGCGATCTGGTCGGCATCAACAACCGCTCCCTGCGGACCTTCGAGGTCGATCTGGCCGTCACCGAACGGCTAGCCCCACACGCCCCTCCCGGGGCTTTGCTGGTCGCCGAGAGCGGCATCTTCACCCCGGCCGACGTCCAGCTTGTTTCAGACGCCCATGCGCAGGCCGTGCTCGTCGGGGAGAGCCTGATGCGGCAGCCCGACGTCGAGGCGGCGACGCGGGCCTTGCTCCGGTAACCAGACCTTAACCGGAACAGCACAGGAACATCCTGTGGACGTTTGCGGTTTGTTCTGCTAGCGTTCCAGCAACGGGATTCGTCTTCGAGGTCGCCATGCTCACGCGCAAACAGCACGAACTGCTGATGTTCATCCATGAACGCATCAAGGAGACCGGCGTCTCCCCCTCGTTCGACGAGATGAAGGAGGCGCTCGATCTGGCCTCAAAATCCGGCATTCACCGGCTGATCACGGCGCTGGAAGAGCGCGGCTTCATCCGCCGTCTGGCCCACCGTGCGCGGGCCCTGGAAGTAACCAAAATGCCGGACCAGGCGACCGCAGGCGCGCCGCGTGGTCGGGCGGGCTTTGCGCCCTCGGTCATCGAGGGCGGCGGGCGGCCCATGGCCGCCGAACCGGCCAATGACACCCGCGAACTGTCCTTGATGGGCAAGATCGCTGCGGGCACCCCCATCGCCGCCATCGAACACGAAACCGCCCGCTATCCGGTGCCCGAGGCCATGCTGGGGGCCGGCGAACACTATCTGCTCGAGATCGAGGGCGACTCCATGATCGAGGCCGGCATCCTCAACGGCGATCTCGTGATCATCAAATCAACCGATACCGCCACCTCGGGCGAGATCGTCGTGGCGCTGGTCGAGGGCGAGGAAGCCACCCTCAAACGCCTGCGCAAGAAGGGGGCCTCGATCGCGCTGGAGCCGGCCAACCGCAACTACGAGACCCGCATCTTCGGCCCCGATCAGGTCGAGGTCCAGGGCAAGCTGGTCGGCCTCATCCGCCGCTATCACTGAGCTCGGGGTCGCCACCCCGGCTCCAGGGCCGGTCGCCGCGCACCTCCGCCGCCCAGACTGCGCGCCAGCGGTTCTCTGACACCCGCCCGACCCGCCACAGCTCAACCGCCCCGCCGCGCGCGTGGTCGGTTCCGTCGAGCACCAGTCGCCCCGTGCATGAGGGCGGCAGCACTGCCACACTCGCCCGTACACTGACCACCGGCGCGGACCGGCACAGGGCGTCAATCTCGTCCGGCGACGGCGCACGACGGCCCCACCACATCGCCAACGGCCCCGCACCGGGCTCGGTCGGTGCACACGAGAACCGCGTGCAGGCCCAGCCGTCCACCGCTCGCTCCGCCGGCTCAAGGCCCCTCCGACGGGTCCATACATCCACCGCAAACTGCCGCACGGCCGGTCGCATCACCACGGCCTGACCCGCCTCGACAAAGGCGGCATTGGTCCCGCCGTCACCGATCCACAGGTCCGGCACAGGCGCGCGCGGCCACAGCATGACCGCGGCAGCCAAGGGCAGCCCCAGCCACCGCAGCGGTCCGCGCCACAGGCAGCAGAACAGCACCCCGAGAAACGCGATCGGCAAGACGAAGTCCGGCGCGCTGGCCACCGTCCGGACCGCGCCCGGGAGGCCAGCAACCCATTCGCCTACGGCCAGCATCATCCCGATCCCCTGCCCTGCCAGCCAAAGGAAGGGTGCCCCCAGTCCCATCGGCTCCAGCAAGGCCCCCAGCGCCAGCGCCGGCATGATCAGGAAGTCCGACAGCGGTGCCGTCGCCAGATTGGCCCCGAGCCCGTACATGGCGGTCCGGTTGAAATGCTGCATGGCAAAAGGCCCGGTCGCCGCCCCCGCCACGAGGCTGGCCATGATCGCCATGCCCAGCCAGGCCCCGACCCGCTGTACCAGCAGGATCGGCCAGGGCGCGGAGATCTCGCGCGGTCGGACCGGCCAGGCCTCGACCAGGGCCACCAGCGCCGCCGTTGCCGCGAACGACATCTGGAAGCCTGGCGTGACGATGGCCTCGGGCTGAAGCAGCAGAACCGCAAAGGCCGCCACCGCCAGGGCATGCATGGTGATGGCCGGCCGGTCCAGCAGGATGGCCAGAAAGGCAATGGAAGCCGTGATCGCCGCCCGCTCGGCCGGCGGCGGGTGCCCCGAGATGATGAGATAGGTCCCCACCGCCAGCAGTCCCGCCCAGGCCGCCACCTTCTTGCCCGGGACCCGAAGCGCCAGCCAGGGCCATGCCGCTACCAGCAGACGTACCAGAAAGAAGCTGAAGCCCCCGACCACCGCCATATGCAGACCCGAGATCGACAGGATGTGCGCCAGGCCGGAATCGCGCATGGCGTCGACCTGTTCGGGGTCCAGCCAGGCTTCATGGCCCGTGGTCATGGCCGCAGCGACCCCGCCGGTCCGTTCCCCCAGCCGCGCCACGATCCGCTTGGCAAGGTCATAACGCAGTCCGTTGACCGCCATGGCCGCCCGGACCTTCCAGGGCGGCGGCGACAGATAGGCCGACCGGGTCTCCCCGAGCGAAAAGGCCACGCCGCCCATGCTCTGGAAATACGCATTGCGGCCGAAGTCATAGGCCCCCGGGCTGGCCGGAGCCGGGGGCGGGTTGAGCAGGGCAAACAGCCGGATCGCCTCACCCGGCTCGGGTGCAACGCCCTGCACCGTGGCCCTGAGGCGGGTCGGTGTATCCTCCGGTGCCAGCCCCTCGATGCGGACCGGCGCGATCACCACCCGCGGCCCGGCATCGCCCGGGCTGTCGACATCAACGACCCAGCCCTCGACCACCGTCGGCTCGGCCATCGCGAGTGCAATCGGCGCCGCTACCGCGTCGGCCCTTAGCTTGGCCACCGCCATCCCCAGGGCGAAACAGGCCAGCAGCATCAGCGGCAGGGTCAGGACCCGCGCCCAGGCCATCCGACGCGCCCACAGCCACAAGGCGGCGGCCACCATCGCCCCGATGATCAACGGCGAGGTGGCGGGTTCAGACTTGAACGCGAAATAGACGGCGCAGCCGCCGCCGAAAGCCACCGGAGCCCAAAGTCGCCAGCGCAGCGTCTGGGCCGCGACCTGCGCGCCCAGGAAAAGCCGGGCGCGTTCACCGAGGCTGGGATTTGCCGATGCCGGCGTTATAACGCCGGCCATGACATCCCCCTCCGACTCCGCTCCCGCTGTCGTCACGCGCTTTGCCCCCTCGCCGACAGGGTCCCTGCACATCGGCGGAGCCCGCACGGCCCTATTCAACTATTTGTATGCCAAGGGACGCAACGGAAAGTTTCTTGTGCGGGTCGAGGACACGGACCGCGAGCGCTCCACCGACGCGGCCGTGAAAGCCATTTTCGACGGTCTGAGCTGGCTGGAACTGATCGCCGACGAGGAGCCGGTGTTCCAGCACAGCCGCGCCGACCGTCACCGTGCGGTGGTCAACGAACTGCTGGAGCGCGGCGGGGCCTATCGCGACTTCACCTCGGCCGAAGAGACCGGACGCCTGCGCGATCTGGCCAAGGCCGAGCGCCGCACCTTCGAGTCGCCGTGGCGCGACCGCGAGCCGACCGTTGACGACCTGGGCCAGCCCCATGTCGTGCGCTTTCGCCGCCCCCTGCCCGGCAAGGTCACGGTCGAGGACGAGGCCCAGGGCACGGTCAGCTGGTCCAATGACGACCTCGACGACCTTGTCCTGCTTCGCAGCGACGGAGCCCCGACCTACAATCTGGCTGTGGTGGTGGATGATCACGACATGGGTGTCACCCATGTGATCCGGGGCGACGACCACCTGAACAACGCCGCCCGCCAGAGCCTGATCTATGACGCCCTTGGCTGGACCCGGCCCGTCTTCGCCCACATCCCGCTGATCCACGGGCCCGATGGTGCCAAACTGTCAAAGCGGCACGGGGCCCAGGCGGTGCATGAATACGCCGAGATGGGCTATCTGCCCGAGGCCATGCGCAACTATCTGGCTCGGCTGGGGTGGGCTCATGGCGACGAGGAACTGTTCAGCGACGCCCAGGCGCGCGAGTGGTTCGACCTGACCGGCGTGGGCAAGGCCCCGGCCCGACTGGACTTCGACAAGCTGGCTCACGTCAACGCCCACTGGATCCGTCTGGCCGATGACATGCGGCTGGCCAGGATGACGCTGGAAGTGCACCTGGCTCGCGGCCATACCCTTCGTCCGGACGATGAGGCCCGACTGCTCCGCGCAATCCCCTACATCAAGGATCGCGCGAAGACCCTGCTGGAACTGGCCGACCAGACCGCCTTCGCCCTCAAGGTTCGGCCCCTGGCAATCTTTGAAAAAGCTCTCCCGATGCTGACGGGAGAATCAGGCGAGCGAATCGGACGTCTCCGCGACCGGCTCAGACTGTTCGCCAGCTGGGATGTCTTCGCCCTCGAGGCCGAACTGAAGGTTTTCGCAGAGGAGGAGACCGTCGGCTTCGGCAAGATCGGCCCTGCCGTGCGTGCAGCGCTGACGGGAGACGGGGTTTCGCCCGACATTGCAAAGACTTTGGCAGCTTTGGGGCGGGAAGAAAGCCTCGGGCGCTTGGATGATGCGCTGCAACAGACTATCTGACATCTACACACGGATCACGACCCGACGCCTCCCCGCCGGGCCCTGCACCTTCACCATGGGGCTGACATGACAGACCAAGCCAAGGCCGCCCGTACGGCCACGCTGACCTTAGGCGACAAGACCGTCGAACTGCCGGTCCTTTCGGGCTCAACCGGCCCCGATGTCATCGATATCCGCAAGCTTTACGGGGCGACGGACGCCTTCACCTACGACCCCGGTTTCACCTCCACCGCGGCATGCGAAAGTGCTCTCACCTTCATCGACGGCGATGTCGGCACACTGCTGCACCGCGGCTATCCGATCGACCAGCTGGCCTCGCAGTCGAACTTCATCGAGGTCTGCCACCTGCTGCTGCACGGCGAACTGCCGACCGCTACCCAGTACGAGCCGTTCGAACGCAGCATCACCATGCACACGATGCTGCACTCGCAGTTCGACCGCTTCTTCGAGGGCTTCCGCCGCGACGCACACCCGATGTCGATCATGGTCGGCACCGTCGGTGCGCTGTCGGCCTTCTATCACGACAGCCTAGACATCCACGATCCGGTCCAGCGCAACATCTCGGCCATCCGCCTTATCGCCAAGATGCCCACCCTCGCGGCCCGTGCCTACAAATACCACGTCGGACAGCCCTTCGTGTCGCCGCGCAACGACCTGAGCTACGCCGAGAATTTCCTGCGTATGTGTTTCGCGGTTCCGGCTGAGGAATACGTGGTCAATCCGGTGCTGGCCAAGGCCATGGACCGGATATTCATCCTCCATGCCGACCATGAGCAAAACGCCTCGACCTCGACCGTACGCCTGGCCGGTTCGTCGGGGGCCAATCCCTTCGCCTGTATTGCCGCCGGCATCGCCTGCCTGTGGGGCCCGAGCCATGGGGGTGCCAATGAAGAGGCGCTGAACATGCTCAAGGAGATCGGCACACCGGACAGGATTCCGGAGTTCATCGAGGGCGTGAAGGCCAAGAAGTACAAGCTGATGGGCTTCGGTCACCGGGTGTACAAAAACTACGACCCTCGCGCCAAGGTGATGAAGGAAAGCGCTGACGAGGTGCTGGCCGCCGTCGGTGATCCCAATGACCCCCTGTTCCAGGTCGCCAAGGAACTGGAGCGGATCGCGCTGAACGACGAGTATTTCATCGAGCGCAAACTGTTCCCGAACGTCGATTTCTATTCGGGCATCACCCTGTCGGCGATGGGCTTCCCGACCTCGATGTTCACGGTGCTGTTCTCGCTGGCCCGCACCGTGGGCTGGATTTCCCAGTGGCAGGAAATGATGGAAGACCCCGGCCAGAAAATCGGCCGCCCGCGCCAACTCTATACGGGTCCGACCGAGCGCAACTACGTGCCGATCCAGCTGCGCGGCTGATCCGCCTTCCGGACCGCAAAAACGCCGGGGCTCAGGCCCCGGCGTTTTTTGTCTGGATTACCCTTAGCAAGGCATCCGCCGCGATCTCCGACGGATCCCGACCCTCGCGCCCCATCCGGTCCAATGCCGCCGTCTGGCGCGCCGCCTGATCCGCCCGGGCAGCCGGGTCATCCAGCAGCCGGCCGACCTCAGCCGCCAGCTTCCCGGGCGTGGCATCGTCCTGGATCAGCTCGCGGGCGATTTCCTCGTCCGCTGCATGGTTGAACAGGGTGGCATATCTACCCGTGAAGAACGGCTTCATGATCGCATAGCTGAGCGGCTGGAAGCGGTAGGCAACCACCACAGGCGTGCCAGCAAGTGCCAGTTCGGTGGAAACGGTGCCGCTGGTCGCCAGGGCCACGGTGGCCGCACGCATGGCAGCGTATTTCTGGTCTTCCCCGACGACATGCGCGCGGAATGGCCAGGTAGCGACCCGGCCCGTGACATCGGCAGCCACCGTCCCGGCCGCGACCACGGCGATCTCCAGAGCCGGATAGGCGGCCTTCAGCCGGGCGACAGCCGCCTCATAGACCGGCGTCATCAACTTGATCTCCGACGGCCGGCTGCCCGGCAGCACGACCAGCAGGGGCGCAGCGGCAGCGATCCCGCGCGAGGCACGGAAAGCCACCGGATCGGCACCGCTCATATCCACATGCAGCGCCTGGGATCCGACCACAGTGGTAGCAAGGCCCTCGCGCTCGAACCACGGCGCGTCGAAGGCATAGAGGGCCAGCAGGTGATCCACCGACGCCGCAAGCGTCTTCGCCCGCCCCGGTCGCGACGCCCAGACCTGTGGCCCGACGTATTTGATCAGTGGTGTGTCCGGCAGAGCCTCCCGCAGCGCCTTGGCAACCCGGATGGTGAAACCCCAGCTGTCGATCAGCACCACAGCGTCGGGCTTCTCGGCAAGGCCGAGTGCCACCGTGTCGGCGACACGGCGCTTGACGATGCCGTAGGCCTTCAGCCCCTCAATCCAGCCCAGCACAGATAATTCTGCAATGTCGAAGGGACTTTGGACCCCCTGTTCCGCCATCCGCGGACCACCTATGCCGACGAAGGTGACCTCGGCCCCAAGCCGTGCCTTCAGCGCACGCGCCAGACCGGCTCCGAGCGCATCGCCAGAGGCCTCGGCGGCGACCAGCATGACCTTCAGCAGCCGGCTCATCGCTGCTCACCCCAGACGAACAGCCCCAGCCGGTCCGCGGCCTCGATCAGTCCGGCCCGGTCGATCAGGATCAACCCGCCCGCTAGGCCCCCGACTCCCGCCAGACCCGCTGCCGCGGCCATCTCGACCGTTCGGGCTCCGATCACCGGCATGTCGACCCGCATGTCCTGGATCGGCTTCGGGGCCTTGGCGAGCGCACCCTTGCGCTCCCGCGCCGAGCCGCGCAGGTCAGCGGGCAGACCCGCGACCCGGGCCAGCATGGCGTCCGTGCCCTCCTGGGCCTCCACCGCCAGCACCAGACCGTGGCAGACCACCGCACCCTGGCCGACATCCAGTTCGCCCGACTTTTCGGCAACATGGAGCGCCTTTCTGAGATCAGAAAGCTGCTCTTCTGTCGGTCGAACCGCGCCAAGGGCTCCGGCCGTCAGGGTCTCACCGCCCAGAATGTCGTCAGCGCCCTCGATGGCGTAGCCCTCGCCCTCGAACACCGACAGGATCTTGCGCAACAGGGCGTCATCGCCCCGGGTCGCGGCGGCGATGATACCCGGCATCAGGGCTGCACCCTTCAGATCGGGCTTCAGGGTCCTGAAATCCGGACGGCTGACCGTGCCTGCGAAACACACAGCCGTGCAGCCCGCTTTTTTCAGCGCCGAAAGAATCCGGCCGAACTCGGCCATCCCCGCCTCGAGGCCGGGGTAACGCGCCAGATGAACATCGGCAAACCCCGCCAGCCGGACCACGAAGACCGGACGGCCCTCGGCCTCGCACCGCGCTGCCACCGAGACCGGCAAGGCCCCGCCGCCGGCGATCAGGCCCAGCTTGTTCATTCGGCCAACTTTCCTAGACGCCCGGCAGGCAAAGCGGGCGTTTTCCGGCTTCGCGGATGAAGGTGGTGATTTCCATGATCTCTGGCAGGTCGACATAACCGGCTTCGACGAGGTCAAGGCGCTCGGCAAAGGTTCCAGCGCCCTCGAACAGTTCGCGGTAGCCCGCCAGCAGTCTGCGGATGGCGGCCTTGTCATAGCCCTTGCGCTTCAACCCGATCAGATTCAGCCCGTGCAGCTGCGCGTGGTTTCCCCATGCCGAACCATAGGGGATGACGTCTCGCGTGACGGCCGCCAGCCCGCCGATGATGGCACCCTGCCCCACCCGCCCGAATTGATGGACCGCAGACAGCCCGCCCAGAAACACCCGGTCGCCGACCTCTGAATGTCCGCCGAGGGTTGCCTGGTTGGCAAAGGTGACATGGTCGCCGACGATCGCGTCATGGCCGACATGGGCTCCCGTCATAAACATACAGCCCTTGCCAATCCGGGTCAGTCCGCCGCCGACCGGGGTTCCCCGATTGAAGGTGCTGTGTTCGCGGACGAGGCAGTCCTCGCCGATCTCGAGCCTCACCGGCTCACCCTTGTAGCCGCCATGCTGCGGATCACCGCCGATGACGCAAAACGGATGGATTGTCGTCCGGGCACCCACCACCGTATCCTGCTGGATTACGACATGGCTGAGCAGACGCACGTCCTCGCCGAGCTCCACACCGGGTCCGACCACGCTCCAGGGTCCGATCTCGACCCCGTCGGCCAGAGCCGCGCCGCTGTCGACCATGGCTGTGGGGTGAATACGGCTCATGATGCGGCCGACGGGTCGACTGCGACCATCATGGCCGCGAACTCGGCCTCTGACGCCAACTTGCCGTCTATGAATGTCTCGCCCCGGAATTTGAAGATGTCGCCCCGGACCTTGGTCACCACCACCTGCATCCGCAGCTGATCACCCGGCCGGGCGGGCTTGCGGAAGCGGACACCGTCGATCGACATGAACATGATCACCTTGCCCTCGACCTGGACATCCATCGATTTGGACATCAGCAAAGCGCCGGTCTGGGCCATGGCCTCGACAATCATCACACCGGGCATGACGGGATCGATCGGGAAATGGCCGGGGAAAAAGGGCTCGTTGTGGGTAACGTTCTTGATGCCCGTAATCGAGGTATTGGCGACAAAATCCTCTGCCTTGTCGACCAACAGGAAAGGATAGCGGTGCGGCAGCCTGCGCATCACCTCGGCATAGTCGATCTTGCCGTCGTCGCTCATCCTGCGGCCTTCCTCACCATGCGCGTCAGGCGCGCCCCTTCGGTGACGTCTGTTTGGCGAGCCAGACGGCTTCGCGCAAGGACTGGCGGATAGGCTTGGCCGGATAGCCCGACCAGGTCTCACCCGCCGGGATATCGGCAAGCACTCCGGCCCCACCGGCCACACGGGCCCCTGCGCCGATCCTGATGTGGTCCCCGACACCCGCCTGCCCCCCGAAAATGACATTGTCACCGACGGTGCAGGACCCCGAAATCCCGGTAAAGGCGGCCATCAGACAGTTGCGCCCGATGACGCAGTTGTGGGCGATCATGACCAGATTATCGATCTTGGTATTCTCGCCGATGACGGTGTCGTCATAGGCTCCGCGGTCGATGCAGGAATTGGCCCCGACCGTGACGCCGTCCTGCAGGATCACACGGCCAAGCTGGGGCACATCGACAGGACCGGTTTTCGACCTTGCCGCTCCGAAGCCCGCCTCGCCGATCCGCACGCCGGCGAACAGGCTAACGCGGTCCCCGATCAGTGCGAAGCTGACACTGACATTGTTGCCGATAACGCAGTCGCGCCCGATCTGGACACCCGGACCAATGACGCTGTTGGCACCGATACGCGTCCCTCGCCCTATGCGCGCACCGGGGCCAACCACCACGCCGGGTTCGAACACCACGGTGTCGTCCTCGGCGGCCGCATCGCGATCCGCGGCGGTCAGGAAAATCGGGCGATGGAGGGCCAGGGAGGCGTGCGCCCAGGCGGCCTGGGGCTGGTCCGATACGATCACAGCCGAACCAGCCGGGGCGCTTTCGATCGCCGCCTCGGGAAGGATCACACATCCGGCCCGGGTCTGGGCCAGGGCCGCAACGAATTTGCGATCTCCCAGATAGGCCACGTCACTCGACGAGGCGGACCCGAGCGGCGCGACGGCGGAGATCTGTCGATCCCCGCCTCGAAGGACCTCGCCGCCAACCCGCCCGGCCAGTTCCGCCACGCTCAGCGCGGGCAGGCTGTCGAAAAAGCGCGGATCAGGCATGGGTGCCTTACTGCTGAACCTGGGCCGGCACTTCGAGACGATTGAAGGAGATCGACGGAAGGCTGGCGTTCAGGCGCTGGATGACCAGGTCGGTCACATCCATGGCCGGGTTGGAGATATAGACCGCCGACCGATCCAGCAGCAGGCCGCAACCACGCTCCTGGTACACGGCGACCAGAATGGGGTCAGCCGCCTGGGCGATGGTCCGGATCTGCATCTGCTGCGTGTACTGGAGCTCGGCCTGGCGACGCTGTTCCAGCTGCTGGGCCTCCTGGGCACGGGCCTGCCAGGCACGCGCGCGAGAGCCGTCCGGATCGGCCGCCTGGCCTCCCTGTTGCAGGGTCTGGGCCTCTGTCTGAAGGATGGCACCATAGGGCGCGAGTTCGCCCTGCACTTCTGTGATCAGCCGCTGCATACCCGCCTGGACGGACTGGCCGGCCATCGACTGAGCCAGCAAACGATCGTTGTGGAACACACAGACGCCGGGCAGGACCGGGCCCGGATTGGTCGGGGCCTGAGCCTGGGCTGCGGCAGCGCCGGCAGCCAGTGACGCGAGGGCGAAAGCGCCGATTGCGAACAGTTTCATCGTGAACCTTTGATGCGGAAAAAATCGCCCGCGTTAGAACTGTGTGGAAGTCGAGAAGCGGAACGTTTCTGTTTTGTCGTAATCTTCCTGACCGAGGATCTGGCTAAGGTCGAAGCGGATCGGGCCCATTGGCGACTTCCAGTGGATACTCACACCGGCAGAGGCTCGCAAGGCGAGCTCGTCGACGATGTAAACGTTCGGCACGCCGCTGGGCGTGGTCGTATAGCGGTCATCGAGGACGCCGAGGGTGCCGACATCCGTAAACAACGATGTGCGGATGCCATACTCTTCAGGCAGGCCGTTCGGGACGGTGATTTCCAGCGTGCTGACGGCGTAGAAATTGCCACCCAGGGCGTCGTTGTTGGTTCCCGGGGTCAGGTCGCGCGGGCCAATGCCGGCGGTCTCGAAGCCACGGAAGCTGTTTCCACCCTTGAAGAAGCGGTCATTGATCCGGATCGGATCGCCACCCCAGCCGCCGATATAACCCACCGAGGCCGTGGCCGTGACGACCCAGTCCGGGGTGATGCCCCAGAAGGCCGATACGTCCGCCTCGGTCTTGATGTAGTTCACATCACCGCCGATGCCTGCGAAATCCTGGCGCAGGGTACCGGTCCAGCCGCGTGTGGGCCGCACAGGATCGTTCCGGCGATCGACGAGCAGCGTATAGCCGGCCGAGGAGTTCAGGAAGGAGCCGACCTGGTCACACAGGGCGTTGGCCCCGCCACCACCGTTGCAGTAGCCCTGCGGCACGATGATTTCATCGCTTTTCAGGAAATAGCGCGTGCTGAGCAGGGTGTAGCCGTTCAGCGGATAGGACAGCCGCACGCCTCCACCGGTCGAACGGTAGTCGTAGGAAGAGAATTCACTCAGATCGTAACGCGAGTGGAAGGCGTCAAAACCCGCACGCAGATCCCGACCGAGGAATTTTGGCTCGGTGAAGCGGAAATCGATCTGCTGGCGGAGCGACCCCCACTCTACCCGGGCAACCACATTCTGGCCCCGGCCCCGGAAATTCCGCTCGGTGATGCCCAGGTTGACCACAAAGGAGTCGACCGAGCTGAACCCCGCCCCGACAGAGAGCTCACCGGTGGGCTGCTCCTCGACGGTGACATTGACCACAGACCGGTCGGCGGCCGTGCCGCGGGCCTCTTCGACGGTGACTTCCTTGAAGAAGCCCAGGGCCCGCAGATTGTTGCGCGACCGTTCCAGAAGGGTGCGGTTGAAGGCGTCACCCTCGGTCAGCATCATCTCACGACGGACGACGTTATCCAGCGTCCGCGTGTTGCCGATCACATTGATGCGGTCGACATAGACCCGCTGACCTTCCCGGATGTTGAACGTGACATCCACCGTATCGGTCTCGGGGTTGGCGCGATAGTTCGGCTCAATCTCGACGAAGGCATAGCCCGCCGATCCGGCGGCGAACGTCAGGGCGTCGACCGCGGACTCGATCTTGTCACTCTCGTAAAGATCACCGGTGCTGATCGGCAACAACAGCTTCAGGAAGTCAGGATTGAGACGGTCGTTCTCGGTGACGACGTCGACCTCGCCGAAATTATAGCGATCGCCCTCGTCCACCGTCAGGGTGATGCCGAACGAGCTGTCGTCCGGTGCCAGTTCCGAAATCGCTGACAGGACCCGGAAATCATAATAGCCGCGGTTGGTGTAGAATTTCCGCAGTTGCTCGCGGTCGTAGTCCAGCCGGTTCGGATCGTAATTGTCGTTGGTGGTGAACAGGCGGTACCAGGCCGACTCCTGCGTCACCATAACCTCGCGCAACTCGCTGTCCGAATAGGCGCTGTTGCCAAGGAAGGTGATGGATCGAACGCCCGTCTCGGGACCCTCATTGATCTCGAACACCACATCAACGCGGTTCTGGTCCAACTGGACGATCTTGGGTGTGACCGTGGCCGAGATCCGCCCCGACAGGCGGTAGAGCTCGACGATCTTGCCGACATCTTCCTGGATGCGGGCCCGGGTATAGATGCCACGCGGCCTGAGCGTGACTTCTTCACGAAGCTTGTCCTCGCTGACCGCGCCGTTCCCTTCGAACACCACCTGGTTGATGATCGGGTTCTCGACGATTTCGACCACAAGGTCGCCGTTCGGCTGCACGCCCAGCTGGACGTCGGCAAAGAGCTGGGTCCGGGTCAGGGTTCGGACAGCGACATCCAGGACTGCGGCGTCGACCGTGTCGCCGGGCTGGATCGGCAGATAGGACAGGACCGTCGTCTGGTCGATCCTCTGGTTACCACGCACAAGAATGCGACTGATCGTGACGCGCTGGTCCTGCACTGCGGCTGCCGGGGCTGCAGCGGGGGGACCCACCTGCACCGGGGCGGGCTGGATCACCGGAGCGGCCGGGCTCTGACTCTGGGCCATGGCCGGGCCAGCCATCCCTGCGGCGGCCGCAAGGGCCATCAGGCTGGGGCGGAGGGCCCTGACGAAACGGAAGGCGGACGCATCTTGTCGGATCATACGGGAAACCATCGGGGGCTGGCGTAGGCTCGTCATGCGAACCCGCCGAGGAATTTGAACAGGCTCAGCTTCTGCAGGTCGTTCCAGGTCGCGAACAACATCAATCCCGCCAGCAAAGCAAGACCGACGCGATAGCCGACCTCCTGAACGCGAGCGGGTACTGGCCTTCGGGCAACAGCTTCATAGGCGTAGAACAGCAGATGTCCCCCATCCAGAACCGGAATCGGCAGCAGATTAACAATGCCAATTCCGATCGAAACTATGGCGGCGAACTGAAGAAACGTCAGGGCGAGGTTGGCGGCGATATAGCCGGGGTCGGGATCAGCAGCCACAGCCTGACGGGTCGCCCCGCCAGCCGCCCGTGCAATTCCGATTGGTCCACTCAGCAAATCGCCGGACTCCTTGCCCGTGAAGATGCGGCCGATGTAGGTGCCGGTCGTTGCGACCGTCGTTCCGATCATCTCCGCACCCTTCCCGGTCGCCTCGAACGGATTCAGGCGGCGGAACCGGAAGTCCTCCTGAAGGGGCCGAAGCGCGAGGCCGATCTGGGCGACCCTTATGCGGCCTGAAAGCTCGTCATCCTGAAGCACCCGCCTTGGGGTGGCGACCAGTTCAAGTTGGCGACCGGCGCGGTCCACGGTGAAGCGCAAGGGATCGCCGGCACTCATCATCACCGTCTGGGTGACCTCGGATTGATCCTGGATCAGGCGGCCGTTGATCGCGACAATCCTGTCGCTGGGCAGAAATCCGGCTTCAGCGGCCGGACTGCCCGCAATCACCGCCGCAACCCGCGGGGCCGCGATTCGTTCGCCGATCACACTGAACAGGATCGTAAACAGCACCAGAGCCAGCAGGAAATTGGCTGCCGGCCCGGCAGCAACGATCAGGGCGCGCTGCCAGATCGGCTTGAAATGGAAATAGTCGCGCTCGGCACCTGGACCGTTCTCGGCGATGACCCGTTGTCTGAGCTCGGCCAGCCCGGCCTGATCCGGAACGCTCGATGCGTCCAGATCACCCGAGAACTTCACATAGCCGCCCAGTGGTAACCAGGCGAGCCGCCATTCGGTCCCGTGTTTGTCGGTCCGGGCCACGATGGTCTTCCCGAAGCCGATGGAGAACCGGTCGATCTTCACACCAAATCTGCGAGCCACAAGAAAATGGCCGAGTTCGTGGATGGTGACGATAAAGGTCAGCACCAGCAGGAAGGGTATGATGTAGAGCAGCGCCTGACCGAGAAAGCCCGTCATGCCGTTATCGGTCCCTCTGCCATTCAGGCTGCCGCCGCGATGCCGCGGATGATTGATTCCGCCATCCGCCGCGCCTGTGCATCGACCGAAAGGGCCGCCTCGCAGGCATCGTCGGACCAGGAATCCACCCCCGAGGCCGTCACGCCTGACAAGGTATCGGCGACGACTGCGGCAATATTGAGAAAGCCCAGTCGACGGTCAAGAAAGGCCACGGCCGCAACCTCGTTGGCGGCATTGAACACGATAGGGGCCGCACCGCCCGCCTGTAACGCCTGTCGCGCGAGTTTCAGGGCCGGGAACCGCTCTTCATCGGGGGCCTCGAAGGTCAACTGACCCAAGGCAGCAAGGTCCAGACGCGGCGCATTCCAGGCGATGCGTTCGGGCCAGGCCAGGGCATAGGCGATCGGCGTCTTCATGTCCGGCGGCCCCATCTGCGCCAGGGTCGAGCCGTCGACATACTCCACCAGGCTGTGGACGACGGACTCCGGGTGCACCACCACGTCGATCCGTTCGGCCGGCATGTCGAACAGATAGGCAGCCTCTATAGCCTCCAGACCCTTGTTGGCCATGGTGGCACTGTCGACCGAGATCTTTGCCCCCATGCTCCAGTTCGGGTGGGCGACCGCCTGTTCCGGCGTGATCGACCTGAGTGCTTCGCGCGGCGTGGTGCGAAACGGCCCGCCTGAAGCCGTCAGGACCAGTTTGGCGACCTGCTCCGGCGCGTGATGGGGAAAGACCTGATGGATGGCGGAATGTTCGGAGTCGACCGGAAGCAACCGCCCTCCGGACCGCCTGACACGCTCGATCAGGGCCGGGCCGCAGCAGACCAGGCTCTCCTTGTTGGCGAGGGCGAGGGTCGCGCCGGTAGCGGCTGCGGCCCAGGCCGAGCGGAGCCCCGCTGCACCGACAATGGCGGCCATAATCCAGTCAGCAGGCCGGGCTGCCGCCTCGATCACCGCCCGGTCGCCGGCGGCGACCTGAATGTCCGTGCCCGCCAGCGCCTCACGGAGCTCGTTCAGACGGGTCGGATCGGCCGTGACCGCCAGCTTGGGCTTCCAGCGCCGCGCCTGTTCAGCCAGCCGGACGACATTGGCACCACCAGTCAGGGCCTCGACCTCGAACACACCGGTCCCGGCGCGCTCGGCCTGGTCCATGAGGTCCAGGGTCGAACAGCCCACCGAGCCTGTCGAACCCAGCACTGTCACCCGCCGCCGGATCATTCGGCCCCACCGGTCATCCCGATAATCAGCCGCCCACAGGCCACCAACACAACGGCAAACATCAACCCGTCGACCCGATCCAGCAGACCACCATGGCCGGGGATGAGCTTGCCGGCATCCTTGACGCCATAGCGCCGCTTCAGTGCAGACTCCCAAAGGTCGCCGGCCATCGTGGCCAACGCAGCGGCAAGTCCGAGCGCCGCACCCCAATAGGCACCGATGCCCAGCTCGAGAAAAGCTCCCACGGTGGCCCCGGCGACCGTGCCTGCAACAAGCCCACCGATAAAGCCGGACCAGGTCTTGTTGGGTGAAAAGCTCGGCCACAATTTGTGGCCACCGACCAGACTTCCAACCAGGTAGGCCATGATGTCCGAGGCCCAGGCAATGGCGAACGCAGAGACAGTCCAGGCCAGGCCACTCGCAGTGTCGACGTCACGCAGCCAGATCAGCAGAACAGCAGGCCAGCCGAGATAGAGCACGCCATAGGCAGCATCCAGAGCCTCCTGCCCGCGATTTCGCGCAAACAGGCCAGCCGCCACAGCACCGAACACCAGCATCACGAGCGCCAGCGACAGCTGGCCAGCGTAGGCAGCGACCACGCCGGCGACAAGGCCGAAGGCGACGGCCCCGGCCATCACCCGCCAGGCCCGCGCCGCGCTCATCATGGCCCATTCCACGGCCAGCAGGGTACAGGCCAGCAGCATCAGGGAGAGAAACCAGAGCCCACCGGCCCAGATGGCCAGCCCGGCGGCCGAGGCCAGCACAACGGCCGAGGCGGCCCTCGGGCCAAGATCGCGCGCCCAGACCGCCATCAGCCGGCCGCGAGGGCGGGCACAGCGGCCTCGGCTGGGACGGCCCGGCCGCCGAAGCGGCGATCCCGGTTGCGGTACTGGTCGATCACGTCGGCCAGCCCCTCGGCCCCGTAGTCTGGCCAGAGCACGTTCTGGTAAACCAGTTCGGCATAGGCGGCTTCCCATAGCAGGAAGTTCGACAGCCGCTGCTCGCCCGAGGTACGCACAATCACATCGACCGGCGGCGCACCAGCGGTAGAAAGGCCCAGCCCGAGGGTCTCCTCATCCAGCGGCCCGGTCACCCGTCCAGCCAGAACGGCTTCAGCATGACGTTGGGCGGCATCGACGATGTCGGCCCGACCCCCGTAGTTGAAAGCGACCTGCAGCAGGAATTTTTCGTTGTGGGCCGTGGTGGACTCGGCGCGGTCGATAATCGCCACGATGTCGGCTGGAAGGCCTGAGCGCCGGCCCAGCACCCTGACCCGGACACCTGCCCGCTCCAGCCGCCTGAGATCGCTGGTGACATAGGAACGGACCAGTCCCATCAAGTCTGACACCTCGTCTGCCGGGCGGCTCCAGTTCTCGGTCGAGAAGCCAAACACCGTCAGGCAACGGATGCCGAACCGGGGTGCGGCCTCAACCGTACGCTTCAACGCCTGCACACCCTCGCGGTGACCCATGATGCGCGGCACGCCACGGGCCTCGGCCCAACGCCCGTTGCCATCCATGATCAGGGCAACATGCTTCGGATCGCCGGGGCGAACTCCGTCAGTCGGCGCGGTATGAAGCGGTGCGGCGGGCATGCGAGGCGTATCCTACGGCATTTCGCGCCGTCAAACCTGCATGATCTCAACTTCCTTGGCTCTCAAGGCCTCGTCGATACGCTTGATGGCGGCGTCGGTGTCCTTCTGGACCTCGGTTTCCATCTTCTTCTGCTCGTCCTGGCTGATCTCGCCGGCCTTCTCGGCCTTCTTGAGATCCTCATTGGCGTCACGGCGGACGTTACGAACGGCGATCTTCTGCTGCTCGGTGTATTTCCCGGCAAGCTTGGCCAGGTCCTTGCGGCGCTCCTCGGTAAGGGGCGGCAC
>CANMXH010000018.1 GCA_947501315.1 Caulobacteraceae bacterium
AGCGCGAGACCATCCTGAAGGGCATTCCGGCCGGCCGGCTCGGCACGGGCGACGAGATCGCCGCCGCCGCCGTCTATCTGTCCTCCGACGAGGCTGCCTATGTCACGGGCCAGACCCTGCATGTGAACGGCGGCATGGCGATGGTTTGACCCCGTTTGATCCGCTCATCCCCGCGAACGCGGGGACCCAGTCCTTTGGGTGATGTGGTCGAATTCCTGGGCGTCAGTAGGTTGTCCTGAAACACCGGCGTCAAGCTGGACAGAACTGGGTCCCCGCGTTCGCGGGGATGAGCGGAAAGAAGAAGCCAATGGCCATCCTTCGCATCATCGCCACCATCCTCAGCGGACCTCTGCTGCTGATCGGCATCATCTGGGTGCTGCAGGGGCTGAACATCCTGCCCGGCAGCTTCATGACCGGCCAGATCATCTGGGCCATCTACGGCGCGCCGATGGCCGTGGTCGGAGCGGGGCTGGTCTGGTGGGTCAACCGGGGCGGTCAAACCCGGTAACGGGCTATTTCCTGCCCGCGCCGCCGTGCTAAACCCTGAACACGCGGTTGGCCTGAGTCTTCGTTCAAGGCTTGCGTCGCCGTCGCCGCCGTCATACGGCAGGATTTGAGACAACAGCCGCTGCGGCGGCCCTGAAAGCAGAGACACCCATGTCCGACACCCTGGAACGCGTCCGCAAGATCGTTATCGACCACCTGGACGCCGATCCGGAGAAGGTCGTTGAAAAGGCCAGCTTCATCGACGACCTGGGCGCTGACTCGCTCGACAACGTCGAACTGGTCATGGCCTTCGAGGAAGAATTCGACATCGAAATCCCGGACGACGCCGCCGAACACATCCAGACGGTCGGCGACGCCGTGAAATTCATCGATGAGAAGCTGGCCGGCTGATCGCCGCCCCACCCGTAAGGCATTGATGGCCGCCGCGGCGGACCCCTAGCGGGGCCGTCCGGCGGCCATTACTGTTTGCGGTCAGGATTCTGTAGCGAGGAGCGCACATGCGCCGCGTCGTCGTCACCGGCCTCGGTCTGCTCACCCCGCTCGGCTGGGGCGTGGAGCATAACTGGAAGGGCATACTCGAGGGGCGTTCGGGCATCGGTCCGATCACCAATTTCGACACCGATGGCTACGGCTGCACCATTGCGGGTGAAATCCCGTCAGTGGACGGCCGCGGCGGCGGGGCCCCGGGCCAGCCGGGCGTGTTCGACCATGAAAAGGTCATGTCGCCCAAGGACCGCAAACGGGTCGACGACTTCATCGTCTACGCCATCGCCGCCGCGGACGAGGCCCTGGCCGATTCCGGCTGGAAGCCTGAGACCGAGGAACAGCGCGAGCGCACCGGTGTCATGGTCGGCTCAGGCATCGGGGGCCTCGGCCCCATCGCCGACACCGCCATCATCCTCAAGGAGCAGGGGCCGCGCCGGGTCAGCCCCTTCTTCATCCCCTCGGCCCTGATCAATCTGACCTCGGGACAAATCTCCATCCGGCACGGGCTGAAGGGTCCGAATCACTCGGTCGTCACCGCCTGCGCCACCGGGGCCCATGCCATCGGCGATGCGGCCCGGATGATCATGATGGACGACGCCGACGTCATGGTCGCGGGCGGCGCCGAAAGCTCCATCGTGCCCATCGGCATCGCCGGCTTCCTCGCCTGCAAGGCGCTCTGCACCGCCTGGAATGATGCACCCGAAAAGGCCTCCCGGCCCTGGGACAAGGACCACTCCGGCTTCGTCATGGGCGAGGGCGCGGGGATTGTGGTGCTGGAAGAGTACGAACACGCGAAAGCACGAGGCGCGACCATCTATGCCGAGGTTGTCGGCTACGGCATGAGCGGCGACGCCTTCCACATCACCGCCCCGGCAGAGGACGGTGACGGCGGCTATCGCGCCATGCAGATGGCGGTGAAGCGGGCCGGGATCACCGCCGCCGACATCGATTATGTCAACGCCCACGGCACCTCGACCATGGCCGACTGGATCGAGGCCGGCGCGATCGAGAAGCTGATGGGAGACCACGCCCCCAATGTCGCCCTGTCCTCCACCAAGTCGATGACCGGCCACCTGCTGGGTGCCGCCGGAGCCATCGAGGCCATCTTCTGCATCCTGGCCATCCGCGACCAGATCGCCCCGCCGACCATAAATCTGGATAATCCCGAGCGCGAGACCGCCCTGAATCTGGTGCGCGACAAGGGTCAGCCGATGGAGATCGATGTGGCCATGTCCAACAGCTTCGGCTTCGGCGGTACCAATGCCTCGGTCATCTTCCGGAGGATCGGCTGATGGCGTTCGAGCCGCATTCCGGGCGCAAGACCGCCTTTCTGGCCGCCACGGCCACGTTCAGCACCTTCCTCATCATCGCCCTCGTGGCGGCCTGGAGCGTCTTCTATGCGCCCGGCCCGGCCGCCCGCGAGGGGGAGACGACTATCGTCAGCCTGCCCAGTGGTGCAGGGGTCAGTGCCATCGCGGCGACCCTGAAGTCGGCCGGCGTGATCCGCTCGACCGACATGTTCAAGGCGGCCGCCACCCTGACCGGAGCCGACCGCAAGCTGCGCGCCGGCGAGTATGAGGTGCCCGGCAAGACCTCCCTGCGCTCCGTTCTTGTCCTGCTGGTCGAGGGCCGGGTGGTCCGCCATTACGTCACCCTGCCCGAAGGCTGGTCTTCGGCCCAGGCGGTCGAGATCCTGAACAAACAGGCCATTCTGACCGGGACGATCGAGGCTGTTCCCGACGAGGCCAGTCTCTGGCCCGACACCTATGAGATCAGCCGCGGCGAGACCCGTGTCTCGGTCATCGCCCGAATGACTCGCGCCCGCGACGAAAATCTCGCCCGCCTGTGGGCTGCCCGAAGCTCTGCCACAGTCGTCCGCACGCCTGAGGAGGCCATGATTCTGGCCTCCATCGTCGAGAAGGAGACCGGAGTCGCCGCCGAACGCCCGCGGGTCGCGGCCGTCTTCACCAACCGTTTGCGGTCCGGCATGCGGCTGGAGAGTGATCCCACGATCGAATACGGCCTCACCAAGGGGGTGCCGCTGCGCCGGGGCCTGAGGCGGTCCGAGCTGGACCGGCCCAATGCCTGGAACACCTACCAGATCGACGGCTTGCCGCCGACGGCGATCTCCAATCCCGGCCGTGATGCCGTCGCTGCGGTGCTCAATCCGCCCTCGACCAGCGACATCTTCTTCGTTGCCGACGGCTCGGGCGGCCACGCCTTCGCCCGGACCTATGAAGAGCATCGCGCCAACGTCGCCCGCTGGCGCGAGGTCGAGCGCCGCCGGGCGGGTCTTCCTCCTGCCGCGCCCGAGGCTCCGGCCCTGACGCCGGTTCCGGAAGTTCCTCCGGCCAATTCGACGACCGGCATGACGGTTCCCCCGGGTGCCCGCGTGATCACCATCCCCGCTGCGGCCCCCGCCGGATGACCGCCATCTCCGGCATGACCGGCTTCGGCCGGGCCGAGGGCACCCATGGTGACTGGAGCTGGTCGGTCGAGGCCCGCTCGGTCAATGGCCGCAATCTGGAGGTCCGCTTCCGCGGCCCGCCCGGTTTCGACAGTCTTGAGCGCCACGCCAAGACGGCCGCCCAGGCCCGGCTCAGCCGCGGCCAGGTCACCCTCGGGATTCAGGGCAAGCGCGCGGACCCTGGTGCCGCGGCGCTCAAGGTCAATCAGGACATTCTCGCCCGCTACCTGACCCTGGCCAACCAGCTGGCGGAGGAGGGGGCCACCCCGCCATCGGCCGACGGCCTGCTGTCGCTACGCGGTGTGCTGGAGGCCCCGGAGGAGGTCGACGACCCCGACGCCCGCGCCGCCGTCGAGACCGCCATGGCGGCTTCGATCGATCAGGCTCTCGATGCCCTGAAACTGTCGCGTGACCGTGAGGGCTCCCAGCTCCTGCCTGTCGTCACCGACTTCATCGACCGGATCGCTGCGCTGATCGCTGCGGCGGAGACGGAAGCGGCCGCCCAGACCGCCGCCATCCGCGAGCGTTTCGCGCGGCGCATGACCGAGCTGGCCCCCGACGCGCCGGGCCTCGAGGAACGGATCTTCCTTGAGGCGGCGTCACTGGCGACCAAGGCCGATGTCCGCGAGGAACTGGACCGGCTGGCTGCCCATGTCGCCTCGGCCCGCACCCTGTTGCAGCAACCCCCCGCCGGACGGAAACTCGACTTTCTGATGCAGGAATTCATGAGGGAGGCGAATACCCTCTGCTCGAAATCCGCTACGACCGCGCTCACCGGAATCGGCCTTGAGCTCAAGGCCGTGATCGAACAGCTCCGCGAACAGGTCCAGAATGTCGAGTGAACGCCATCCCCGTCGCGGTGTGATGCTGATCGTGGCCAGTCCCTCCGGGGCGGGCAAGACCAGTCTGTGCCGCCGCCTGATGGCCGACCATGGTGGTCTGGAGCTGTCCATCTCAATGACCACGCGGGCCATCCGTCCGGGCGAGGTCGCCGACCGCGACTATCATTTCGTCGACGCCGAGACATTCCAGCGGCTGATTGATGCCGACGCCTTCCTCGAATGGGCCGACGTCCACGGTGCCCGCTACGGCAGTCCGCGCGCACCGATCGAGCGCGCCCTCTCGGAGGGTCGCGACGTCCTGTTCGACATCGACTGGCAGGGGGCCCGCGACATCGCCCGGAAATGCCCGGAGGACGCCGTCCGCGTTTTCATCCTGCCGCCCAGCCTCGAGGAACTTCGCCGTCGCCTGGTCACCCGTTCGCAGGACGCCGACGAGGTCATCGAACGCCGGATCCAGAATGCCAAGGGCGAGATCGAGCACTGCGGCGAGTTCGACTATGTCTTCGTCAACGACGACTTCGACCGCAGCTATGCCGAACTGGCGCACATCTATCACGCCGAGCGCAGCCGCCGGTTCCGCAACATCTGGGTGGACGCCTACAAGGACACCCTGCTGGACGAGGTGGTCTGAGCGGGCGGTTCCTTCCCGGCTCCGGCCGGATGCGCCTGGAGCCATCATCGCCTGAGCTGACGCGTTGTGTCCTTTGTGATGAACCTTCCAGCCACTGCAGTCCGGCCCTGAAAGCGCCAACCGGGGCAATTGCGGAGTCGCCTCCGGCTCAGGTCCGCTTGCGCCGCATGATGGTGACCCCGTCCCCGGCGGTCCCGGGGGGCTTGACCGGCTGGCCGGCCACCGCGCGCGCCAGCCGCAGGAAGCCGGCACCATCGACGACCTCTGCCCGGACATCGGGCTCCAGCCCGGCCGCTTCGCAAAGTTCCGCGCCGCCGAGCGTTTTCAGGCTGGACCGCAGCATCTTGCGCCTTTGACCGAAGGCCGCCGCCGTGACCCGTTCCAGGGCGGTCAACAGGGCCCGTTCCGGTCGGTCCGGGCGCGGAACCAGATGGACCACGGCGCTGGCCACCTTGGGCGGGGGTGTGAAGGCGGCGGCGGGCAGGTGCATGACCAGCCGGGCCTCGCACACCGCCTGCGCAATGACCGCCAGCCGCCCATAGGCATCGTCTCCGGGGGCGGCGACGATCCGCTCAGCTACCTCTTTCTGGAACATCAGGGTCAGGGCGTGCGGGGTCCATGGCCCGGTCAGCCATTTGATCAGCAGGGGCGTGCCGACATTGTAGGGCAGGTTCGACACCACATGCGCCGGTCCTTCGACCAGCTCGGCCTCGCGGACCTTGAGAGCGTCGGCCTCGACAGTGACCAGCCGACCGGTTCCATCGTCCAGTTCCGCCAGCAGGGGCAGGAATCGCGGGTCCTTCTCGACCAGCGCCACCCGGCCCGCATCGCTCTCCAGCAGGGCGCGCGTCAGTCCGCCGGGACCGGGGCCGACCTCGATCACGGCCCGGCCCCCGAACGGCCCCGCCAGCCGGACGATTTTCCGGGTGATGTTCAGATCCAGCAGAAAATGCTGCCCGAAGCTCTTCTTCGCCAGCAGGCCGTGGGCGTCGAGGGTTTCGCGCAGGGAAGGGAGGTCGCTGGGGTTCACCGGTGTGTCATAGGGCAAAGCTGGAAGGCGGGGTTAGTGGTGATTGGTGATTGGTGGTTGGCCGATGCCGGGGCCTCTGGCGCTGCTTGAGCCGGGCTTCCGCAGGCCAGTAGGCCGCATCCACCAATCACCAACCACCAACCACCCGCTTCCCTGCCATCTCCCCCGCCAGCCGCACCGCAGCGATCAGGCTGTCGGCGCGTGCCACCCCCTTGCCGGCAATGTCGAAGCCGGTGCCGTGGTCAGGTGAGGTGCGGATCACCGGCAGCCCCAGGGTGGCATTGACCCCGCCCCAGAAGTCCAGCGTCTTGACCGGGATCAGGGCCTGGTCGTGATACAGGCACAGGACGGCGTCATAGGTTGCGCGGGCGTCGTCGTGGAACAGGGTGTCGGCCGGCCGGGGGTCGCTGATGTTGATCCCTTCGGCCCGCAGGGCGGCTGCCGCCGGGATCAATATCTCGATTTCCTCGAGCCCGATCGAACCGCTCTCGCCGGCGTGCGGGTTGAGCGCCGCAAGGGCAAGCCGCGGCGCGGCGATGCCGAAATCGCGCTTCATCGACTCATGCACGACGCGGGCGGTGCGGCAGACCCGCTCAGCCGTGACCAGTTCCGGGACCTCGGCGAGGGGCGCATGGATGGTCACCAGACAGGCGCGCAGGTCCTTGGCGGTCAGCATCATCACTGGTCCGCGCGTCCCGGTGAACGGGACGTCGGCCGTCAGTTCGGCGATGAATTCTGTGTGGCCGGGGAAGCGGAAGCCCGCGGCGTAGAGAGGGGCCTTGGCGATCGGGGCGGTGACGACCCCCGAGGCTTCACCCGACAGGGCCAGATTGACAGCCTGTTCGATCCAGTCAGCCACGGCCCCGGCGTTGACCGGTTCGGGACGGCCGGGAATGACGGGCGCGG
Source organism: Caulobacteraceae bacterium (assembly GCA_947501315.1). Taxonomy (GTDB): domain Bacteria; phylum Pseudomonadota; class Alphaproteobacteria; order Caulobacterales; family Caulobacteraceae; genus Brevundimonas. Next base: position 6,870 of record CANMXH010000018.1, read on the forward strand.
GCAGGGGATGGTCGAGTACGGGAATGGCCCGGCGGAACACATCCATGGCGTCAGCGACGGACAGGACCGGTTCGACCGGCTGGCCCTTCAGCCGCAGCAAGGCGGCGTCGCCGATGACGACGAAGGACGGCCCTTCGACCTGCAGCGCCGCCCAGGCTTTTGCGATGATCTCCGGCCCCACGCCCGCCGGATCACCCATGGACAGGGCCAGCGGCGCCGGGCCGGCGCTCATCATTTCATCTCGATCAGGGCGTCCTCCCGCAGGTCGCGCATATAGCGGCGGCCAAGCGTGGCGAGGTTCTGACGAAACAGGCTGTTCTCGACTTCCTGCGGGTTGGGCGCTTCGGCTCCGCCGACCCGGCGACCGCAGACGCCCAGCAGGTGGACGCCGAGCGGGGTGCGCACCGGCGTGCTGACAGAGCCGACTTCAGCGGATCGGGCGACCTGCTGGAACTGTGGAGCGAGGTTCTGCACATCGGCCTCGCCCAGATCCGCACCCAACAGCCCCTGCTCGGATGTTGCCCGGGCCAGCATGGTGTCGCAGGTCAGCTGCGGGCGCAGGGACTCAAGCCGCTGGGTCGCTGCAGCGACCTCGGTTTCGGTCGCCGTGTCCGGCAGTTCGACCATGACCTGTTTGATCTGCACGAGACTGGCCGAGGCTCCGTCCCGCTTGTCGCGCATGTAGACGATGTAAACGCCGCCTTCGACCGGAATGGGGCGGGACAACTGGCCGACAGCCAGCTGGTCCAGAGCCTGCTGCAGGGCTGGTTGCATCGTTCCTTCAACGACCCAACCCGCATCACCCCCGCGTGTCGCCGAAGGCGCGGCAGAGAACTGCTGGGCCACGGCCTGGAAGGGCGCGCCCTGCACCATCTGCTGCACCAACTGGTTGGCACCGTTCAGCGCGGCCTGCTGGCCTCCGACCCGGGCGGACTCGATATAGATCTCGCCGATCAGATACTGTTTCTTGGTGGCAGCCTCGGCAACCTGCCGCAGGGCCGCGGCCACGGCGGAGCGGCTCACGCGGGCGCGGCTCTGGAACCGGCCGCCGACCAGTTGGGACCAGCCGAGCTGGGTCCGCAGCTGCTCGCGCAGGGTGCTGGGGCGGATGCCACCCTGGGCAAGGAATTCGACATAAGCGAGGGGGGTGGCTCCCACTTCCTGGGCCATCGCCGTGATCTCTGCCTGGACCTCTTCGTCGTTGACGACGAGGTCCTCATATTTTGTCAGTTCCTGCGCCTGCAGCCGCTCATCAATCAGGGCATTCAGGGCCTGCTGCTGGATGGCGGGGATGTTCTCCGGCGTCGGCTGGACCTGGGTCATGGCGATCAGCAGCAGCATCCGCTGGCGCAGGTCGAAGCCGGTGATGACGCTGTCGTTGACCGTGGCCAGGATGCCGTCGGACAATTGGAAGGCCGGTGCGGCCGGCTGCGGAACCGGCGCGGCCTCTGCCGCCGGATTCAGATTCCCCGCGGCGGCCGGCTGTGCCGCTGGCGCGGTCTGCGCCATGGCCGAACCGGCCAGGAGGGCGGCGATCGCCACGCCCGTCATGTAACGCTGCAAACCCATGTCAGTCCTGGTTCCTCAAGCGGCGCTGGTCCGGTTTTCTTGCCGGATTTCCGAACCGGGCGCCCCCGGGGCGCACGGCCGTCAGCGCCCGTCGCTGCGTCCATACCCTGTACCGCCGAAAGTGGCGAGGTTTAGGCGCACAAAGACGCCTTCCGACGGTCCGGTCGGGCGGACGCGGGTGTTGTCGCGCCGGAAGCCGATCTCGAACCGGAAGCAGTCGTCATCGAACAACAGGGCGACTTCAGAGCGGGTGATAATGTCCCGCTCCAGATCGGCGATCCCTGATGCCGTCACGCCCCAGTTGCCATAGACGAACTGCTGACCTGACAACTGAACGAATTCATAGTTCCGGTTCAGCGGCCCGGCCACAGGGTTCGCACGGTCGATGATGTAGCTCACGGTCGCCAGATTTCGCCTGCCCCAGCGCCCGTCCAGCGCCGTCTCGGCCCGCCGGACCTGACCGGACGGATCCAGGGTGGCGTGACCCCAGCCGCGGATGCGGTCCGAAGGGGAGAAACTGCCCTGCACGACCCAGTCAGACGTCCGGGATGCCAGGCCGGTCGGATCATAGAGCCGCCCGGGCCCATCGGGTGCGGGTGTCAGGAAGTCTGGCTCCTCCTCCGAGCGATAGCTGCGGCCGACGAACAGACTGGCCTGCCGACCCCCTGCCCAGCGCAGCGTTGCGCGAGCACCGAGCGTCGTGCGGAGTCCGCCCTCATGCTGGTCATAGCCCGGGAAGCGGTCTGTCCGGAACAGCGAACTCTCGTCCAGCTCAAGGGTCTGGCTGTCCTCGACGGGAATGCGCGGGTCGAGGTCCGAAGCAGTCGACGCGGACATCTGCAACATGGGCTCGAGAATCAGATCGGCCTCGGGGCCCATGCGACGAAACAGGGGGTAGCTGATGTCGAGGCCCGCCGTGGCCCGGCCGCGGGAGATGATATCTTCTTCCAGTCCGGGCAGGGGTGGCAGGTCGTCGACGGAGTAGAGGTCGGCGCGAACATCCGCGAATGGCTCCCAGCGCACCCCGAGAGGAGAAATCAGGGTCCGCCGCCATTCGGCCTGGCCCGAGATCCGTCGGCTGTCGACACCGGGCAGGCCGGCTGTCGGGCCCGCAGGGATGGCCGCCGGACGCAGCACCGGGCTGGCGACATAGTCGCCGCGAAACAGTGCGACAGCCGATCCCCGCAGCCGCAGCCGTCCTCCGAGCACCGGCCCCGCCGGCTCCCAGCGAGCCTCGACCAAGGGGCCTACCACCGGCAGGGCCCCGTCAGCCTCAAACTCGTTCAGTGCCGGCGTGACAGCATCGAACCGGGTCACGCGCAGACTCTGCAGGCCGAAGGCCGCAATCGAGAGGTATGACCGGGCGGCCTGTCTTTCAGCGTACAATTGGCTGATCAGCCGCCGCTGATCCCCATAATAGAGTCCGTTGTCCTGATAGGGATCACGGATGTCGTAGCGGTCGAACAGGGTCTTGTCCGAGACGCGTTCGATCGTGAAACCCCAGCGCCAGGGTCCCTGCGGATCGAAACGGCCATGGCCCAGAAAATAGCTCCGGCTGGTGCGGTCGCCGTATTTGACGTTGCTCTCGGCATCGCCGTCGCCGTCGAGGTCGAAATCCCCGAAGCTGCGATCGTAGGTATAGCCGCCGCGGGCCACGACCATTCCGTCCACGAATCGACGACGCCATTGCAGGTTCAGCAGGGGCGCGACGTCGGTGTTCAACTGCGGGCTGATCAGCCAGTCTTCGGAGGGCGAAACCACCCGAAGATAGGGGATCTCCAGGCTCATACCCCGCCCTTCGTCATAACTCGGGGTCGGGACCAGAAAGCCGGAGGCCCGTTCGACCGTCGGATCAGGATGGGCGAAGGCCGGCAGGTAGAAGACCGGCACGCCGCCCACCCGGAACACGGCGTTCCGGTACAGGACGGCCCGCAGATCCTCGTCCTGGACCACCGTCTCCGCCTGGATGGCGATGCTGGGCACCCGCGCGTTTCCCTCGGCGTCACAGATGGGGCAGGGCGTGAAGAGGGCGTAGTTCAGCTGGTTGACGTTCTCACTGCGACGCACAGCCGTTGCTGCCATCAGGCTCGCGCCGTTGCTGAAGCGGGTGGCGAAATCGACGGCCGCCCCGGCCCTCAGATCGGCATCGAGTTCGAGATGGCTGGCGAAAACGACATTGCCTGCGGGGTCGCTGAACTCAACCTGCCGGTCTGCAGAGGCGATCCCCAAACCCAGATCATAGCTGACGGTCCCGGCCCGCAGGGTCGCGTCCCGGAACCGGGCCAGAACGCGGTCGGCACCGGTGCTGTCTGCGGTGATGACGTCGCCGGTCCGGACGGTGGAGTCCGCCTCGATATAGATGGCGTCCGGGGTCAGTCCGTCAGGGCCGGCCCCTGTCGTGGCAGCGGCGGCCGGGGCCACCTGCGCCAGGGCGTTTCCGGCAAGGAGGGTCCATGCGACGGCAGCCGCACCGGTCATAAGCCGGTAGCGCAAGGCTCCCAAATCGGGCGCGCGGCGGACACGCTGCATGCAGGAAATCACTCTGAGGGGACTCGGATCCGACCAGCCGGGGGGCTTGCCGGATCGATTAGCCGTCTTCGGTATAGAACAGCAAGGTGAAGGCGGCGAGCGCCGTCAGCAAGGGCGGTAGCCACGCCGCCAGCCAGGGCGGGATCACCTCCGCCGACCCGAAGGCGGACGCCGCCTGGTTGACGAAGAAGAAGGCGAACCCCAGCACCACGGCCGCCACGCTCATCCGCGCCAGATCGCCGAGGCGCATCAGGCGCAGTGAAAAGGCTGCGGCCAGGATCGACATGGCCGCGAACATCAGCGGCGTCGCCAGCAGTTGCTGAAGCCGCAGGCGATAGGCGGTCGAGGAGAAGCCTGCGGCCTCGATCCGGTCGATCTGGGCCGGCAAGGACCAGAACGAGGTCGCCTGCGGGCGGGCGAAGCGTTCGAAGGCCTCTTCATCGGCCAGGCTGGAAGGAAGATCGAGCGTGGCATAGCGCACGGCGCGCTGGCCGATCTCCGCGCCGACGGCGTTGACCAGCCGCCAGCTTCCGTTCGACAGGGACGCCGAGTCCGCATCGATCCGCTCCGAGAAGGTCCGCATCCCTTCGGCGCCGTTGGTGTAGATGAAGAAGGTGACGTCCAGCAGCCGGGCGCTGGAACGGTCCTGACGCTCGGCCCGGATCACCATCTGGCGCGTATCGTCGCCCTCGCGGATCCAGACCGTCGGAACGGCTTCGACGCCGCCCGCCGATCCCGACAGCCGCGTCCGCTCGCGCTGGAACAGGCCATCGGCCGAAGCAGCCAGCGGTCCGAGGGCTGAGACGGTGATCAGGCCGAACACCAGGGCCGCGCCTGCCGCCGGCAGCACAAATCGCCAGGCAGAGACGCCTGCCGCCCGCATGGCGATCAGTTCGCTGCGGCGGTTCAGACCGACGAAGGCCGCGAGGGTGCCGAACAGGAAGACGAACGGCAGCAGCTGGATGATCACCTGTGGCGACTTCAGCAGCATCAGGCCGAAGATCCGGGCGCCCGACAGATCGACGTCCGAGCCGACGCCCCGCGAGATCTCGACGAAGTCGATCAGCATGATCAGGGCGGCGATGACGCCCAGGGCGATCCCCAGCGACCGGGCCTGCTGCACCAGCACATAGCGTTCAATCTGGCCAAGCTTCAGCCAGGGCAGGACCGGCAGGGTGCGACCGGTCATGCGAACCGCCCCTTCAAACGCTCGAACGCCCCGCCGGCGGCACGCGGCCGAGGCTTCAGCGCCCGGAACAGCAGTCCGAGAGCGATCGCGGTGGCCAGGATCGGCAGCAGATACTGGAACACGTTCAGCCAGCTGTTCCAGGCGCTGGCCGAAACCACGCCGTAGCCGGCGACCCGGACCAGCAGGAACGCGCCTGCCGATTTGGCGATTCGCATGCCATAGCCGGTGCGGCTGAAAGGCCCGCCCATGATGGCCGTCAGCGCCATGGCCATGGCCATCAAGGCATACAGGGGGGCAGACAGTCGCAGATGGCCCTCGGCCATCAGCTCACCCGCCGGGCCGACCTGCTCAAGGTCGCGCGGTGACGGATTGAACAACTGGGTCAGATAGAGGTCGGTCGGCTTGTAACGAACCCGCTCGGTTCCCCCGGCATATTGAGCCAGGGGCACGTCGTTGCGGCCGAACGAAAAATACTCCAGCACACCCCGCGAGGAGTAACGCTGCCAGGATCCATTCAGCAGCGTGAGATAGGGCTGGCCGTCGATCTGGCTGAACCGCGCTTCGGCCGCGTCCCAGGTGGTAACCCGGTCTCCGTCCTGCAGATAGACAAACAGGTTCTTGAGCAGGCCGTTCTGCTCGATCTGCTGGACATAGACGGTGAGGCCATTAGGGCCCTGGACAAACTGCCCCTCCTCAACCAGCAGGGCCGCAAGGTCGGTGCGGATCGCAAAGGCCTCGGCACGCGCCTGTCTTTGGGCCCACGGCTGACCGACCGTCGTGACGACCAGGGTGAGGGCGGCCGCGATCAGGGCGATCCAAACGGCCGGGCGAATCGCCGACCAGCGCGTGACGCCCGAAGCGAAGACGGCCGTCAGCTCCTGCTCGCGCTGCAGACGCGTCAGTGCCATCAGGGCACCCACGAACAGGCCGATCGGAATGATGACAGCCAGCAACTGCGGCACGGCCAGCAGCGTCAGCTTGATCATCACCCACACGCTCTGGCCGCGCTCGACAATGATTTCCAGCTGGTCGAGGCTCTGGCTCAGAATGCCGATCGCGGCCAAGGCAGCGCACGCGCCGACGACGGGACGTGCGATCTGCCGGAGAAGATAGCCTTGAATCAGGGTCATATACGGCAGGAAATCGCCGGTTGCAGGCGGCGGGGAGGGAGAGCATCTAATACACACCCGGACGCGTAGTTGGAACTGCGCGCACTTGCACCATCGATACGGAGCCGGGGCGTATCGCCCGGCGGGAGTTGTGAATGAAGATCGAGTTCGTCGCGTCTGCGGACGCCGCTGAGGTTCTGGCTGTTCTGGTCCACGAGGGACGTGCCCTGGCCGGCGAAGGCCCCCGGCTCGACACAGCAACTTCCGGTGCGCTTTCGAAGGCGATGACCGCCAGCCGTTTTACGGGTGCCGTGAACAGCACCCTGACCGTCGCCGCGCCCGCGGGAGTCGACGCCGCGACCATTCTGCTCAGCGGTGCCGGCGAAATCGCCAAATTCGACGATCTGGCGCTCGAGGCCGCTGCGGGGGCCGCCTACCACGCCGTGAAGCTTTCCGGCGCGAAGTCCCTGACTATCGATGCCTCCCACCTGTCGGCCGATCAGGCCGCCCGCGCTGCCTTTGCCGCCCGTCTGGCCAGCTACCGGTTCCTGAAATACCGCACCACGCTCAAGCCCGAGAAGACGCCGTCGATCGAGTCGATCCGGATCGTCGCGGGCGATGTGAAGGCGGCCGAGGCTGCCTGGTCCACCCATGCCGCCGTCGCTTCGGCGGTCGAGTTCGCGCGTGACCTCGTCGCCGAACCCGCCAACGTTCTCTACCCCGAAGAATATGCGAAGCGGGTGAAGGCTCTCGAAAGTCTCGGCCTCGAGGTCGAGGTCCTGGGCGAGAAGGAGCTTGAGAAGCTCGGCTTCCGCACCCTGCTGGCCGTCGGCCAGGGGAGTGTGCGCGACAGCCAGGTCGTTATCCTCAAATGGAACGGCGGCACCAAGGGCGAGCAGCCGATCGCCTTCGTCGGCAAGGGCGTGACGTTCGACACCGGCGGCATCTCGATCAAGCCGGCCGACGGCATGGAAGAGATGAAGTGGGACATGGGCGGTTCGGCCGCTGTCGTTGGCCTGATGCACGCACTCGCGGGCCGCAAGGCGAAGGTCAATGCGATCGGCGTCATCGGCCTGGTCGAGAACATGCCCGATGGAAACGCCCAGCGTCCGGGCGATGTGGTCATGTCGCTGTCGGGCCAGTCGGTCGAGATCCTCAACACCGACGCCGAGGGCCGCCTCGTCCTCGCTGACTGCCTCTGGTACACCCAGGACCGGTTCAAGCCGAAATTCATGCTCGATCTGGCTACCCTGACGGGCGCGATGATCGTGGCGCTCGGGTTCGAATACGCCGGGGTGTTCTCCAACTCCGACGAACTGGCGGACAACTTCCTCGCGGCGGGTCCCAAGGTCGGCGAGAATGCCTGGCGGATGCCGATCCCGGCCTTCTACGAGCGCCATATCGATACGCCGATCGCTGATGTGAAGAACACGGGCAACGGCCGCGCCGGAGGCTCGATCACCGCCGCCCTGTTCCTGCAGCGCTTCACCAACGGCGTGCCCTGGGCGCACATCGACATCGCTCCGACCGCCTGGGTCAAGGACAGCCGCAGCCCGACCGTTCCGGACGGCGCCGTCGGCTGGGGCGTCCGCACGCTCGACCGGATGGTCGCCGACAGCTACGAGTCGTGAGTCTCTAAAAAGGTAGAGCCGGGTGTCTGACGTCAGTCCCGAAATCTGGTTCTACCACCTCGAGCGGTCGACCCTCGAACAGGTGTTGCCCGGCCTGATGGAAAAGACGCGCGAGCGGGGTTGGCGGGCGCTTGTGCGTGCCGCTGATCCCGGTTTGCTCGATGAGATCGATGAACGGCTGTGGACGTATCGCGATGACAGCTTCCTGGCCCACGGTCGGGACACGGGGTCCGAGGCGGCAAGACAACCGATCCTCCTGACCGAAGGGCTGGAGAACCCGAACGCGGCTCAGGCCCTGTTCATTCTCGACGGCTCAGACCTTGGCGACATGAAAGGCATAGAGCGATGCTTCATCATCTTCGACGGACGGGACGAGGCCGCGCTGGCGGGTGCGCGGGTGCGGTGGAAGACCCTGAAAGAGGCGGGTGCGGCGCTGGCCTACTGGAAACAGTCGCCGGAAGGACGCTGGGAAAAGGCGGCCTGATCGCCTTGCTGGCGATGGCGGCCTGTTCGACGCCCGCCCCCGAAGTCTCAACGCCGCGCATGGTTGAGCCGGCTCAGATCAGTCAACCCACGGGCTCGCGCCCCTCCAGTCCGCCAGAAGACATCTGCCGGGCAGGCGAACTGCAATGGCTGGTCGGCAAACCAAGGACCGAAATCCCTGTTCCGGTCGATGTCGTGAACCGGCGCGTCACCTGCACGACCTGTCCAATCACCCGGGATTACGCACCCGCTCGCCTGAACATCTTCTTCAATGAACGGACCGGACTCGTTGAGCAGGTCCGCTGCGGTTGAACCCAACCTTGACGATAGAGTGCTATCAAGTCAGGGTTGCCGGGAAGGTAGAGGAGGCCCCGTTCATGCGCTCAATCCTGCTGGCTGGCGTTGCCCTGACGGTTTCGCTCATTGGACCCGTCGCTGTTGCTGACGCGACCGCCGAACGGGCCATGCTTGACCGGATCGAGCGACCGCAGGTCTGTGGCCCCGCCGTTTCGGCAAATACGGGGACGCCGTTCGCCGACATGGTGATGGTCGAGGGCTTCGGAACCGGAGGCTTTGAGGTCGATACGGCCGTTCCTGAAGCCCAGGCCTGGTTCAATCACGGCGTCCGGCTGCGCTGGGCCTTCGAGCACAAGGAATCGGTGCGGGCCTTCCGCAAGGCGCGGCTGCTGGACCCCAGCTGTGGCATGTGCGCCTGGGGCGAGGCCTGGGCCCTCGGCCCCAATCTGAACGGCGGGGGCAACGACGACGACAGTCAGGCCGCCGCCCTCAGGGCCGCGCGCGACGCCCGTCGACTGGCGCGGCGCGCCACACCGATGCAGCGCCAGATGATCGACGCCCTGGTCCAGCGCTACGGCGGTGTCAGGGAATCCCGCGACCGTCGCTTCGCCCAGGCCATGGACCGGATCGCCCGCAGCAATCCGGCGGATATCACGGTCGCCGCAATCACGGCTGACGCCTGGATGCTCAAGGCCGACGAATGGTGGGATGAAGACGGCAAGGCCAGGGACCCCGGCATCACCCGGGCCATGGGTCTTCTCGAACAGGCGCTGGCGACAGCGCCGGACGATCCCGGTGCCATCCACCTCTACATTCACCTGACAGAATGGTCGGACGATCCGCACAAGGCCATTCCCTACGGCGAGCGCCTGGCCCGGCTGGCTCCCGGGGCCAGCCATCTGGTGCATATGCCGTCGCACACCTTCTATCGGGTCGGCCGCTATCGGGACGCCATGATGTCCAACGTCAATGCGGTGGCGCTGGACCGGGCTTACGACCGGCTCGCGCGGCCCCCCGGCGGGGTGCCCGGTATGCCGCTGCACGGCCACAACATCCATTTCGGCATGGGCGGTGCCCTGATGGCCGGCGGGGCTGACGAGGGGCTGAAGCTCGCAGAGTGGTTCCTGGCAACCTACCCCGAAATCCCGGCGGACAACATGTGGCGGCAGATGGTCGCCAACAATGCCTATGCCAACTATGGCCGGTTTGGTTCGCCGCAACAGGTCGCGGCCCTTCCTGAGCCCGAAGCCACCCGTCCGATGCTGCGCATCAGCTGGCACTATGCGCGCGGCGAGGCGGCGGCGCGGGCCGGTGACGCGGCAGCCGTCCGTGTCGAGGCCGAGGCGATCAAGACCCTGCGGGCTGCCCCGACCTTCACATCGGGCCCGATGGGGGCTCAACGCCGCGACTTTACCGAACTGTCGCAGCGAGTCCTTGAGGGTCGTGCGGCGATGATCGCGGGCGATGCCGATGCGGCCATCGCCGCTTTCACCCGCGCAGCAGCGATTCAGGGGCAGGGCGAGGAGGGCGGCGACCCGCCCATCATCTGGTACCCGACCCGCCGCAGCCTCGCCGCGGCTCTCTTGCTGAAAGGGGATGCAGCCGGTGCCCGCGCCAAGGTGCTGGAGCTGATCGAGGACTGGCCGAGCGATCCGTACAGCTATTTCGTGCTGGCCGAGGCCGAAGCCGCCCTCGGAAATGCGACCGCCTCGGCCGAGGCTCGTCGCCGGTCGCGGATCGAATGGATCGGCGGAGACATGGACCTGAAACTGGCCTGAGACGGATCAGGCCGGCGCGGCGACGGCCATGTTGTCGATCAAACGGGTCCGCCCGAGCCAGACGGCGGCCAGAATCCGGGCCGGCGCCTCCACAACGCCGTTCCGGAAGGCCCCGAGATCGTCCGTGCGCCGGATCGCCACATAGTCGATCCGCTCGAACCCGGCCTTGAGCAGGGCTGCATGGGCGTCGCGCTCCACCGCTGCCAGTGGCCGCCGGGCGGCGGCCTTATCTGCGGCCTCAGCCAGCACTCCGTTCAGCCGCCGCGCGACCTCAAGCTCGCCTTCGCTCAGATAGGCATTGCGGGACGACAGGGCCAGGCCGTGGTCGTCCCGCATGGTCGGCGAGCCGATGATTTCGGTGGGAATATCCAGATCGCGGACCAGCCGCCGCACGACCATCAACTGCTGCCAGTCCTTCTCGCCGAAAACCGCCACATCCGCCTGGACCTGGTTCAGCAGCTTGGTGACCACCAGGGCCACGCCGCCGAACATCTGCGGCCGGAATGCGCCTTCCAGTCCATCGGCCGGCCCCCCGACGTTGATCGTGGTGGTCGCTCCCGCCGGATACATTTCCTCCACTGTCGGCGCGAACAGGAGGTCACAACCTGCCCCGGCCAGAAGTTCCGCGTCCCGAGCCTCCTGCCTCGGATAGGTTCCAAGGTCCTCATGGGCGGCGAACTGGGTCGGGTTGACGAAGATACTGGCGACGACCCGGTCCGCGCGCTGTCCGGCCTCCCCAACCAGCGTCAGATGCCCTGCGTGCAGGGCACCCATGGTCGGCACAAAGCCGACGGTGAGTCCTTGCCGTCGCCAGGCGCTCAAGGATTCACGCAATGCCGCGATGCTGCGGACCACCGGAAGGACGCCAGTCTCGGTCATGGTGAACGGATTAACCCTTTGGCTTAAGCCTGATTGTGAACCGTGCGGCAGAACTTGCCGTGCCAGTATCAACCTATGACGCCCAGCCTCATCACTCGTCCAGTCGCGGTGCTCGCCGCAGCCCTCGGCCTGAATGCCTGTGGCATGGTCGACA
>CANMXH010000019.1 GCA_947501315.1 Caulobacteraceae bacterium
CGCAGAATGGCGGCGGCGGTGAACTGCTTGCTGACCGAGGCCAGGCGGAAACGCGAGTTCAGGGCCAGCGGCGTGCGGAGGCTCCGGTTGGCGAAGCCGTGGACCTGCCGGTACAGCACCTCGTCGCCCCGCGCGACCAGCACCCCTCCGGTGAACTGGCCCGAACGGCCCCACCGATTGAGCTGTTCCGTCAGCTGCGGCAGGGACTCGACCACCACCAGCGGAGGTCGCGGCGGAACGGACTCGGGAGCCGCCGCCGTTTGGCCGGGTCTGACCCCCGGCCAGACCACAAGGCCCGCGACGAGCAAGACCAGGATCGCAATGACCGCCATAGCCAGCCGGGGATGTCCCCCGGATTTTCTGGGAACGACGAACAACGGTCTAGACGTCGAAATCCAGCCCGAACTGGGCGTAGAGGGCTCGAGAATCCTGCCATTTCGGGTCGACCTTGACCGTGATGAACAGGTGCACGGGCCGGTCCAGCAGTTCGGTCAGTTCCTCGCGCGACTTCTGGCCGATCCATTTCAGGGTCTGGCCGCCCTTGCCCAGCACGATGGGCCGCTGGCTCTCGCGCTCGACATAGATGATCTGTTCGATCCGGGCCGAGCCGTCGGCCTTGTCCTCGAAGGCCGTGGTTTCTACCGCCGCGGAATAGGGCAGTTCCTCATGGACCCGCAGATAGACCTTCTCGCGCGTGATCTCGGCCGACAGCACCCGCATCGGCACGTCGGCCGACTGATCCTCCGGATAGAGCCAGTGCCCCGCCGGCATAGACCGGGCCAGCCGCTGCTTGAGATCGTCGACCCCGTCCCCGCTCAGGGCCGAGATTATATAGACCTCGGAATAGACGCCGGTTTCGAACATCGCATGCGACAGGGCAAGCAGGGTGTCCCGGCGCATGCCGTCGATCTTGTTCAGCGCCAGGATGACCTGGGTGTTCGAGGCCTTGAGGTTGGCGATGATGGTCTCGGTGTCCTCGGCCGAGCGCCGGTCGGCGGCCTGGCCTTCCTTGCCCTCGGAGGCAATATGGGAGGCAGCGTCGATCAGGTGGACGACCACATCGGCATCCGAGGCCCCGCCCCAGGCCGAGGCGACCATGGCGCGGTCCAGCCGGCGACGGGGTGTGAAGATGCCGGGGGTGTCCACCAGCACGATCTGGGCATTCCCCTCGATCGCGATGCCGCGCACCGGGAAACGGGTGGTCTGGACCTTTTGCGTGACGATCGAGACCTTGGTTCCGGTCAGCCGGTTGACCAGCGTGGACTTGCCCGCATTCGGCGCGCCGATGATGGCGGCAAAGCCGGCCCGCTGGTTTTCTGTATCGGTCAAATCACGCCTTCACGCTGCAGCAGGCCGATTGCGGCCGCCTTCTCCGCGTCCTGACGCGATCGGCCTTGCGCGGTCAAGGGCGGATATCCGGCAACGCTGGCTTCGACGGTGAAGGTGGGGGCATGGTCCGAGCCACTCCGCTCCACGATCCTGTAGGCCGGCAGGGGCTTTCCAAGCCCCAGGGCCCACTCCTGCAGAGCGGATTTCGGATTGGTCAGGGATTTTTCCGGAGGGGCGGCCAACTCGGTCTGCCACGCCGTCTCGAACACCGTCCGGACCGCATCGAAACCGCCGTCCAGCCAGACCGCCGCCAGCAAGGCCTCCATCGCGTCACCCAGCACACCCTCGCGCCGCCGGCCGCCCTGTTTGGCCTCACCCGGGGACAGCCGCATGGCATCGCCGACCCCGAGGGCCTCAGCCACGCGGGCGCAGGCCGCCTTGTCGACCAGGGCATGAAGACGCGAGGACATCTCGCCTTCGTTGGAGCCCGGGAAGTCGCGCACCAGCCGGTCGGCGACCAGAAGGCCCAGCACCCGGTCGCCCAGGAACTCAAGTCGCTGATTGTCAGCGAACGGCCGGCCCCGCGCATCGCGATCAGCCCCCTCCCCCACGCTGGCGTGCGTAAGGGCGAGGTCCAGCAAACCCGGGTCCCGGAAGTCGTGGCCGAGGCGGCGGCGAAGCGCCTGTACAGCCTCGGCCCGTCTGTCAGCCATCAGTCGAGAACTGTGAAGAACCGGCTCGGTTGGACCTTGGTGAACCAGGTGACCGGATTCCACAGCGAGGCACCGGGCTTCCAGGAGAACAGGATGATTTCGGCCTTGCCGATCAGGTTCTCGGCCGGGACGAAGCCCACGCCGACCGACTGGTCATAGCGGCTGTCCTGGGAGTTGTCGCGGTTGTCGCCGATCATGAAATAGTGGCCGGCCGGAACCTCGAACATCGGGGTATCGTCCGAGATATTGCCCGGGCCCCAATCCTGGATGTTGATCTCGCGGCCCTCGGGCAGGGTTTCGCGCAGCTTGATGGTCTGCTGGGTCCCGTACAGGGTCTGGACATCCTCGCGGCTCAGTTCGACGTCCGGCACCGCAGCACCATTGATGAACAACACATTGTTGATCATCTGGATGCGGTCGCCGGGCAGGCCGATCAGGCGTTTGATGTAGTCCGTCTTGTTGTCGCGCGGCAGTTTGAACACGACGATGTCGCCGCGCCGGGGCTCTTCGCTGACGCCCGGCAGCATGATCCGGCCATTGAAGACCGGGGGGCTGAACGGGATCGAGTGTTTCGAATAGCCGTAGCTCCATTTCGACACGACGATGTAGTCGCCCTCGTAGAGGTTCGGCTCCATCGAGGCCGACGGAATGGTGAAGGGCTGGAACAGCACCACACGCAGGACCAGGGCGATCAGCAGCGCGAAGAAGATCGTCTTGATGATCTCCATGGTCTCGCTGCCGGAGCCCCCCTTTGAACTGCTCTGCTTTCCAGAGCCGCGGGCATAGGCCGGGGTCGAACCGACCTCTTCGGACGGGGCGTCGCCGGAGTCGCTCCATACCGGCGGCTTCGTTGCGGCGGCCACAGCCGCAACTGCGACTGCTGCAGCGGCAGCCGGAGCCGCGTGGTCATCATGACCGGGAGCCGGGGCGGCATGTCCGTGGTCGTCATGACCGTGGGCTTCGGGGGCAGCATGGCCATGGTCGTCGTGGCCATGAGCCGGTGCGTCGTGGCCGTGGTCGTCGTGACCGTGGGCTTCGGTGGCAGCATGACCATGATCGTCGTGGCCATCGGCCGGTGCGTCGTGGCCGTGGTCGTCGTGACCCTCGGCTTCGGGGGCAGCATGGCCATGGTCATCATGCCCATGGGTCGGCGCTGCGTGGCCGTGGTCATCGTGACCGTGACCCGCGCCGTCGCCGTGTCCCCCGCCATGACCGTGATCGTCGTGCGGCTTGTGCTCGTCGCTCATTGTGAATCTGTCCCCCAGCCGCTGTCCGCGGTCTTTGCGGAGAAATCGGTATAACGTGATTAAGATATCGGCAAGGCTTCGATCACCACGAAGGCAAGTGCGTAGGGGTGCTCGTCACTGAGCGTCAGATGTATCCGGGCTTCATGACCGGTTGGTGTCAATCTGGCCAGGTGGTCTGCGGCGTGACCGGTCAGGGCCAGCGTCGGTTGGCCCGTGGGCAGGTTCACGACCCCCATGTCGCGCCAGTAGACGTCCCGCCGCATGCCGGTGCCCAGCGCCTTGGCACAGGCCTCCTTGGCCGCGAACCGTTTCCCGTAGCTCCAGGCCGGGTCCGGCTTCCGGTCCGACCGGTTCCGTTCGATATCCGTGAAACACCTCTGTTTGAAGCGCTCACCGAACCGGTCCAGCGAGGTCTGGATCCTGCGAATGTCGCAAAGATCCGTGCCGACGCCGATGATCACGAGACCGCAACCGGGGCCCGGGCGCCATCCATAAGGGCCCGCATGCGCGCGATAGCCGGACCCAGGCCAACGAAAATTGCCTCGCCGATAAGAAAATGGCCGATATTCAGTTCCGCGACCTCGGGTATGGCGGCGATCGCCTGTACGGTTTGATAGTCGATCCCGTGCCCCGCGTGGACCTCGAGGCCCAGGGCGGCGGCGTGGGCGGCACCCGCCTTGAGAGCAACGAGTTCCCTTTCCGCCTCGTCGTCCCGGCCTTCGCGCACGGCGTCGCAATAGGCACCGGTGTGCAGTTCGACCACGGCCGCGCCGGTCCGATGGGCAGCGTCGATCTGGTCCGGTTGGGCTCCGATGAACAGCGACACGCGCGCCCCGGCCTCATTCAGCCTGCCGACGAAGGGGGTGATCCAGTTATGGCCGCCGACGACGTCGAGCCCGCCTTCAGTGGTCCGCTCCTCCCGCTTCTCGGGCACAAGGCAGACGGCATGGGGACGATGATGCAGGGCGATACCGAGCATTTCCTGCGTCACGGCCATCTCCAGGTTCAGGGGACGCGACTGGTCGCGGAGCAGGCCGGACAGGCTGGCGATATCCGCGTCGGAGATATGCCGGCGGTCCTCACGCAGGTGGGCGGTGATGCCGTCGGCCCCCGCGGCCAGGGCCTCCTGAGCCGCCCTTACGGGGTCTGGAGATTGCCCCCCACGCGCATTCCGCACCGTTGCCACATGGTCAATATTGACGCCAAGTCTCAACTGCCCGGCCATACCTCAGGCCTTCGCCAGCCGACGGCTGCCGGGATCCTCGACCGGCAGGGCCGCCAATTCGGGCGGCAGGGTGTCGGCCGGATAGGCAGGAACATCCAGCGTCGCGAGCGCCACCAGTGGCACGCCGACATCGGCCCGTCCGCCCGAGCGATCTACGATACAGGCCGCCGCGACGACCGTTCCACCGGCTGCCCGGATCGCGGCGATACATTCGCGCGAGCTAAGTCCCGTGGTGACGATGTCCTCGACCATCACAACCTTCTGGCCCGGCTCGACATGGAAACCGCGCCGCAGTCTGAACTCGCCGCCCTCGCGTTCGACATACATCGACGGCACGCCCAGCCAGCGCGCGGTCTCATAGCCGGGGATGATGCCGCCGACGGCTGGCGAAATGGCCACGTCCACCGGCCCGACCGACGCGGTGATCTTCTCCGCCAGTGCCTTGCAAAGCCGCGCGCACCGCGCCGTGTCCATGAACACCAGGTTCTTCTGCAGGAAAACGGGGCTGTGCAGCCCCGAGGACAACACAAAATGCCCTTCACGAAGGGCACCGGCAGCGCGGAATTCGTCGAGTACGTCGTCTGAAGTCATACCGGGTGTCATAGCGACCGAAGCCGCAAGAGCCTAGCCCCGCGCCCGATCGACCGTATCCACCGACGGGTTGGTGCGAAGGGCCGCCATGATGGTGGTGGCATGTTTGGCGTCCTCGACTTCCATATCGATGTCGACGTCGAAGAAGTCCTGCTGTCGATGGCTCATGACCAGATTGATGATATTGCCGCCGGCTTCGCCGATCAGGGTTGTCACCTGACCCAGAACGCCGGGCGCGTTCATGATGGTCGCCCGGATACGGGCGGCGGCGACGGCTCCCTGCTCCGCCTCGGGCGTCCATTGCAGATCCTGCCAGACCGAGTCGTCATCGGCGAAATTCACCAGTTGCTGACAGTCGATCGTATGGACCGTAAGCCCGGCCTCGGGCTCGAGGATGCCGACGATCCGGTCCCCGGGCACCGGCGAGCAGCAGTGGCCGAAATGGACGCTGATACCCGGCGTCAATCCGCCGCCGCGCACGAACAGGCGCGCCTGTTCGTCGCCGATCCGTTTGCGACCGGGGCCGGCCCTGAGCCGACCTTTCAGCGCAGGGAACAGGGTCTCGCCAACCTTGGCGGCGGATACCCGCCCGCGTCCGATGGCCTCGTACAGGTCATCCTCCGAGGCGAAGGCGAAGGTCTCCAGCATGGCCTTCAGGGACACCTCGGCCAGGGCCTTGCCGGCGCGCGAGAGGGTCTGTTCCAGGGTCGCACGGCCCAGTTTCTGGAATTCGCCGCGTTCCGAAGTGCGGATATGGCGCCGGATCGCCGACCGTGCCCGCCCGGTGATGGTCAGGGAGCGCCAATCTGCGGGAATCTCCCGCTTGGCTCCCCGCACGATCTCGACCACGTCGCCGTTCTGCAGCTGGGTCCGCATCGGCTTGAGCTCGCCATTGACCTTGACCCCCACCGCCGTGTCCCCGACCTCGGTGTGGACCGCATAGGCGAAGTCCAGCGCCATGCCGCCGCGCGGCAGGGTGATCAGGGATCCCTTGGGCGTGAACACGAACACCTGCTCGAGATACATCTCCAGCTTGGCGTGCTCGACCCAGTCCTCCCCGCCCTCGCCGTGCTCGATCACCTGAACAAGATGGCGCAGGTTCTGTAGCGGATCACGGCCGCCGTCCTGCTCCATGGCCTCCTTGTCGAAGCCGTAGGACTTGTTCTTGTAGGCCCAGTGCGCCGCGACCCCGTCCTCGGCCACCCGGTCCATCGCCTCGGTCCGGATCTGCATCTCGATGCGCAGGCCCGACGGGCCGACGACGGTCGTGTGCAAGGATCGGTAGTTGTTCGACTTGGGTGTGGATATGAAGTCCTTGAACCGCTCGGGCACCATCGGCCAGGCGCGATGGATCACTCCGAGCGCCCGGTAACAGTCGTCCTCGGCCTCGACGATGACCCGGAAGCCATAGATGTCGGAGAGGGACGAAAAGCCGACAGACTTGCGCTGCAGCTTGCGCCAGATCGAATACGGCGTCTTCTGGCGGCCGAACACCTGGGCCCTGACCCCTGCCTCCCGCAGCACCCGCTCGACCTCGCGCGACACGCCGTCGATGGCGCGCCCGTGCTCCAGCTTAAGCGCCTCGAGCCGCCGCTCGATCGCGGTCCGGGCCGTAGGGTTCAGATGCTCGAAGGCCAGCTCTTCCAGCTCGGAGGCGATCGAATGGATGCCGATCGACCGGCCCAGCGGGGCATAGACCTCCAGCGTCTCGCGTGAGATGCGCTCGCGCTTCTCCGGCTTTACGTATTTCAGCGTCCGCATGTTGTGCAGACGGTCGGCCAGTTTCACCAGCAGGACACGCACGTCCCTGGAGATGGCGAGGATGAATTTGCGCAGGTTCTCGGCCTGGCGCGTGTGCTCGGCCTGAAGCTCCAGTCGCGACAGCTTGGTCACGCCCTCGACCAGAGAGGCGACCTCCTCCCCGAACCGCTCGGCGATGTCGTCGCGGGTGGCGGAGGTGTCCTCGACCACATCATGCAGCAGGGCGGTGACGATGGTCGCCGTGTCCAGCCGATAGTCGGTCAGAATGCCCGCCACCTGGATCGGATGGGCGAAATAGGGATCGCCGGAGGCCCGCAACTGCGAGCCGTGCATCTTCATCGCATAGACATAGGCGCGGTTCAGCAGCGCCTCGTCCGCGGTGGGATCATAGGCGCGCACAGCCTCGACCAGTTCGAACTGGCGCAGCACCCTGGAGCGGGGATGGGGGTCCGGGTCCACTTGGGGCCGCGGCCCGCCGGGATCATTCAGATTGGCGGGTTCAGGCGTCGGCGCGGGCTGCCGCGCCGGCAGGATAGTGATACCGTTGGCGGATTCCGCCGTCAGTAGCGTTCCTCCTGCCCGCCGTCGCGGTCGCTTTGCAGCGCACGGATCAGCTCGGCCTCGGCCATGTTCATGTGCTGGGGCTCAGCCAGCAGGCCCACGATTTCGGCCTCGTCCTCGGCTTCGGTGCGCTCGTCGACGCGTTGCAGGGCCACGATGACCGTCTCGCGCAGGTCTTCCGGCACCACCGTCGAGTCGGCCAGTTCACGCAGGGCCACGACGGGGTTCTTGTCGTTGTCCCGATCGATGGTCAGCGGCGCACCGTTGGCGATGGCGCGGGCGCGGTTGCCCGCCAGCAGGACCAGGCCGAACCGGTTCGGCACCTTCTCGATGCAGTCTTCGACAGTGACGCGAGCCATGAATATCCTCGGGCGCGGGGGGAGAACCGCATAAACTATAGTGTCAGGCTGAATTGTGCAACGCCGCATGGGCGGGAATGAGGCGTCAGCGGAGCGGAGCCGCATCTTTTCCGACCGAAGCCGACCCGGCCAGCGCCAGCGCCGTCTCCCCGTCCGGATGCTGCCACCCCGGCGCAATCTCCGCCAGCGGCCCCATGACGAACTTCCGTATCGCCGCCCGTGGATGCGGCAGGATCAGGCCGTCGAGGTTCCCTGTCTTCCGGCCGTAGGCGATCAGATCAAGGTCCAGCGTGCGCGGCGCATTGGCTGCACCACGCTGCCGCCCGAACGCCGCCTCGATCCGGCTCAGCGCCGCCATCAGGTCCTGCGGGTCATGCGCGGTCTGGACGATCACCACACCGTTCAGGAACGGCGGATCGTTCGGGTCAGGCCAGGCCGCCGACCGCCACCAGGATGACCGGGCCAAAACATCGATCCCCTCGGCCCGGAAACGCGCCAACGCCGCCTCCAGCGCCTCGCGGCAGTCGCGCCAGACCCCGCAGGCATTGCTGCCGAGGGCCACGACAATGGCGTCGTCCAGCTGGGCTGCCTCGCGGACAGGCATTCCTGTGGGGCCACTTTCCATGACGTCCTGGTCCGACCCAACGCATCGCAATGCTCATCGACGAAGAATTTTTCGATCGCCGTAGCGCCTCCAGTATTGCACGGCTCGCGGCGGGGGCGAACAGACGTCACCGTTGGCAGCTTGCGCACCTGACACCCTCTCCCGTTGGGAGAGAGCTTGAACGCACGGCGGCGTAGCCGTCGTCCTTGCGTGAAAGGGTGTGTGTCGATCATCGGCCTTCAGCGAAGCCGCGTCGCTGTTCTGAGCGGCGGCTTGCGCCGACGGAACCGGCCGACCCACATCCGGCGCTTCGCGCCACCTTCTCCCAACGGGAGAAGGAATCGTGGAATCTGACCGGATGACCACCCCTTGTCCCTCCGAACCGCCCCGCGACTGCCCGCTCTGTCCGCGTCTGGTGGAGTATCGCCGCGAGAACCAGCGCCAGAACCCCGGCTGGTTCAACGGCCCGGCCCCCTCCTTCGGTGACCCCGAGGCCCGGCTGCTCGTCGCGGGCCTGGCTCCCGGCCGCACCGGTGCCAACCGCACCGGCCGGCCCTTCACCGGCGACGGTGCCGGCCTGATCCTCTATGAGACGCTGCTGAAGACCGGCTTCGCCACCGGCCAGTACGAAGCTCGGCCCGATGATACGCTCCGGCTCGTCGACTGCATGATCACTAACGCCGTCCGCTGCGCCCCGCCCGGCAACAAGCCCCTGCCGGTCGAGGAGGCGACCTGCCGCCCCTTCCTCACCGCCCGTATCGCCGCCCTGCCCCGGCTCAAGGTCATCGTCACCCTCGGCGACGTCTCACGCCGCAATGTGCTGAAGGCGCTCGGCCTGCCCGGCTCGGCGGCCGCGCCCGGCCACGGCGTCGAGGCGGCGCTGGGCGGCTATGTGATCCTGAACAGCTACCACTGCTCCCGCCTCAACACGAACACCGGCCGTCTGACCCCCGCCATGTTCGAGGCCATCTTCCGTCGCGCCCGCGAAATCATCGAATCCTGAGCGGAAAACACTCGCCTTCACGGCGAGTGTTGCTCTCGAGCAACCCGAATCACGCGGCCCCCGGTGTAGCGTCCAGATCCAGGAACAGTGCTGCGTACCTTGCGTTGATCGTTCAGCTTTGGAGGGCTGTGATGCGTGGGTCGAACGGGGTCTTTTCACCTCAGGAACGGAAGACGGCGCTCTGGGCGCTGCTGATGGCGGGCCTGATCGCCGCCATGGGCATGGTGATCCAGCAATGGAGCCAGCCATCGGTCGGCCCCGGCGGTGCGGATGCCTATATGACCGCCCCACCCCCCGGCGTCGTAGATGCCCAGCCTGTAATCGACCTGGGGCAGCCGCTGGGCTGATCTAGCCGCGGTCCTTCATCAGCCGGGCCTTGTCGCGCTGCCAGTCGCGCTGGGCCGTGGCCTCGCGCTTGTCGTGCAGCTTCTTGCCCTTGGCCAGGGCGATCTCGATCTTCGCCTTGCCCGCCTCGTTCAGGTACAGTTTGACCGGAATGATGGTCTGTCCGTCGCGCTGAACGGCCCCGATCAGCTTGTCGATCTGCTTGCGGTGCAGCAGCAGCTTCCGGTGCCGGCGCGGCTCGTGGTTGAAGCGGTTGGCCTGTTTGTAGGGCGGGATGTCGGCGTTCACGAGCACGATCTCGCGCCCCTCCACCGCCGCATAGCTCTCGGCGATATTGGCGCGGCCGTCGCGCAGGGCCTTGATCTCGGTGCCGAGCAGCATGATGCCGGCCTCGATATAGTCCTCGAGGAAATAGTCGAATTTCGCCCGCCGGTTCTCGGCGATGATCTTCATCTTGGGCTTCTCACTGGCCAAGAGCGTGCCCCCCCGTTCCGCTCATCCCCGCGAAAGCGGGGACCCAGTTCTGTCCAGCTTGACGCCGGTGTGACTGGTTGGCCGCCCGCGTTTGAGCCCCCACCGACCTGTCACCCAAAGCACTGGGTCCCCGCTTTCGCGGGGATGAGCGGTGAGAGAAACTGGGGTTCCGCATCAACCCAGTCCCGCATCCGCCATGGCGCGGTCGATGGCCGGCTTCACCGCATCAGACGTCAGGGACAGGGGCAGCCGCATCTCCTCGGTGCAGAAGCCGAGGCGCGACAGCGCATATTTGGTCGGGGCCGGCGAATTGTCGAGGAACAGCGCCTTGTGCAGGCCAATCAGCCGGTCCTGCCAATCGCGTGCTGTCGCATAGTCGCCCGCGGCCGCGGCCTCGTGCAGGGCCACCATCGCCTCCGGTGCGACATTGGACGTCACCGAGATCACGCCCACGCCGCCCTGGGCGTGGTAGCCGGGATAGCTGGGATCATCCCCCGAGATCAGGTCGAACTGACCGCCGATATTGGCCCGCATCCAGCTGACCCGGCCCAGATCGCCGGTCGCGTCCTTGATGCCGACGATGTTCGGATGGGCCGCCAGCCGGGCGACCGTCTCGTTCGCCATGTCCACGCCGGTACGCCCGGGCACATTGTAAAGCAGCACCGGCAACTGGACGGCCTCGGCGATCGCCTCGAAGTGCAGCGCCAGCCCCGCCTGCGAGGGCCGGTTGTAATAGGGGGTGACGATCAGGGCCGCGTCGGCGCCGACGCTCTTGGCGAACCGGGCCAGCTCAATCGACTTTTCGGTCGCAGACGATCCGGCCCCGGCGATGACCCGCGTCCGCCCGGCGGCGACCTGAACACACAGCTCCACTACCCGCTTGTGCTCATCCAGCGACAGAGAAGCGCTCTCGCCGGTCGTGCCCATCGGCACGACTCCGTGAATACCTGCGGCGATCTGGCGTTCCAGAAGCTGCGTGAAGGCGGCTTCGTCCACCTTTCCGTCACGAAGTGGTGTGATCAGGGCGGTGATCACGCCCTTGAACAAGGGGGCGGTCATTGAGACAGTTGGTCCTGCGTGGAAAATCGTGGCGACAGTCGCCGGATAGGTAAGCGTGGGAGGGTAGGTTGCCGGTCGCCCGACCGCAACCGCGACGCATGGAGATCGGACAGGTCATGATCATTACCAGCCTGGCGGCCGCCCTGGCCCTTCTCGGCCCCGCGCCGGAAACCCTGATTCGCCAGGAAGTCCCGTACAGCTCCGTGGCCTCTGGTCCGGTCAGCAACGAGGCGCGCCTGCTGAACGATCAGGACACCGCCCTTTTCCGTCAAGGCCTGACCGCCGCCCGCGCACGTGACGTCTCCGGCGCGCGCAACGCCGCCGCGCAGATCAGCGATCCCGTCGCCCGCAAACTCGTCGAATGGGCCCTGCTGGACACCTCGGCCGACCAGATGCCGCTCAGCGACCTCGTCGGTGCCCGCACCGCCTTCGCCGGCTGGCCCCGCGCCGAGAGTCGTAACGCCGCCGCCGAGCGGGCCCTTGAGCGGGCCTACGCCGACCCCGATGTTGTCATGGACCTGTTCGGCCGCAGCGGCCCGACAACGGTCCAGGGTGCCATCGCACTGGCGGAGGCGCTCGACCAGCGTGGTCGGTCGGACGAAGCCCGCCGCCTGATGACCGACTGGTGGCGCACCCGCTCGTTCGATGACGCGACCCAGACGCGGATCCTGACCCGCTGGGGCTCAAGCCTGACCCAGGCGGACCATGAAGCCCGGCTGAACATGCTGCTGCTCGGCCCGCACGGTCCCGCTACCCGCGCCATGGTCCAGCTGGTTCCGGCAGACCGCCAGGTCGTCGCCAATGTCGTCATGGATCTGCGCACCGCCTACAGCCCGGACGCCATTGTCGCCAGTCTCAGCCCGACCCGGGCGCTGGACCCGGCCGTGGCCCTGGAGCGCGTCCGCATCCTGCGCTCCCAGAACCGCCAGTCCGAGGGCTTCGCCCTGCTGCGCGCCCTGCCGGCGGCTCCTTCGCACACCGAGGGCCAGAACACCCTTTGGAGTGAGCGCCGCAACTATTTCCTCGATGCCCTTGAGCGCCGCGACAGCCAGGCCGCCTATGACGCCATGGCCGGGCACGGCTTCCCCGCCGGCGAGCGCAAGGTCGATGCGGAATTCTTCGCCGGCTGGGCAGCGCTGGTGAAGCTGAACGACCCGGTCCGCGCGGCGCGCCATTTCGAAGCCCTGCGTCAGATGTCATCGACGCCGATCACCCAGGGACGCGCCCTCTACTGGCTGGGCCGCACGGCCGAGGCCGAGGGTAATACCCCCGCGGCGGTCCAGTACTATCGGGACGGTGCCCGCCACATCCAGACCTTCTACGGCCAGCTGGCCGCCGAAAAGGCAGGTCTGACGACGATCGACCTCCCGGCTGATCCGGTCCCGACGTCGTCCGATGTGGCCGCTTTCGAGGGCCATGAGGTGGTTCGCGCCCTGCGGATCCTCGGCGAGACCGGCGAGATGAGTCTGTTCCGCGTCTTCGCCTTTCAGCTGGACGACGACCTGCCCGGCCCCGCCGGCCTGGCCCTGCTGATGGATCTGTCGCGCAACTATGGCGAAGGCTTTACCGCCATGATGGTGGGCCGGGCCGCCAGCCAGCGCGGCTTCCTGATGCCCGAGCGCCAGTATCCTGTCCGCCTGCCGCCTCCGGTGGAAGGTGCCGCACCGCTGGAATTCACCCTGGCCATTACACGTCAGGAATCCAGTTTCGATCCCCGCGCCCGTTCGCATGCCAATGCCCGCGGCATGATGCAGTTCATACCGGCCACGGGCCGTTCCGTGGCCCGGCAGCTGGGACTGCCCTATTCAGACGAGCGACTGTACGAAGCTGACTTCAACATGACGCTGGGCAGCTATCACCTGGGTGACCTGACCAGTGATTTTGGCGGCTCCATGCTGCTAACGACGATCGCCTACAACGCCGGACCCGGACGCCCCCCGCAATGGGTCGCGCGTTGTGGCGACCCACGTGGCGCGGCCGTCGATCCCGCTGACTTCATTGAGTGCGCGCCCTTCACTGAAACTCGCAACTACATGATGCGAGTCATGGAAAACATGCAGGTTTATCGCGCCCGCCTGAACGGTGGGTCAGCGCCTCTGACCCTGTCGTCGGACCTGCGTCGTGGCACCCCGCCTGGCCCCGCACCCTATTCCTATGCGGGCGAACAGGAGCTTCAGGCCCCCGTCGGCGAACCGATCGAATAACGCCCGCTCGACAACAGCGGCCCGTCCGGACCGTCGATCCAACGGGCGGCGAGACCAAACGTCCCGGCCATGACCTCTGGCGTCAATGCAGCCAGCGGCGCGGCATCGGCGACGACCCGGCCGGCATCCAGCACCACGATCCGGTCGGCGAACCGGGCCGCAAGCGCCAGGTCATGCAGACTGACCAGCACCGCCTGCCCCGCCGCCGCCCGGGCCCTGAGCCGCTCCATCACCATCAACTGCGCCTCGGGGTCCAGACCGGCAGTCGGCTCATCCGCCAGCAGCGCCTGTGCCCCGGTCGTCAGGGCCCGTGCCAGCAGCACCCTCGCCCGCTCGCCGCCCGACATCTCGGCCACGCCCCGGTCCGCCAGATGCCCGGCCTCGACCTCCTCCAGCGCAGTCCGTGCGGCCGACATGGCGTCTGCGCCCGACAGGAAAGGCGCGCCAAGGGCGGCGACCTCGATCGCGGGCAGGTTCCAGGCAATCCGGCCCTCCTGCGGCAGATAGGCTACGCGAGCCGCCCTGGCCCGAAGCGACAGCGTGGTCACGTCGTCCCCCTGCAGCCGCACGACACCCCCGCACAAAGGCAGCAGTCCGGCAAACGCCCGGATCAGGCTGGACTTGCCCGCACCGTTGGGACCAACAACGGCCACCAGCTCGCCCGCTTCCACCAGCACATCGGTGCCGTCCAGCACGGTGCGCCCGCCAAGGCTGGCGTTGGCGTCCCACATTGTGAGGACGGCCGTCAAAGCCGCCACTCCCGGGCCGCCCGCCATGCGATCAGCGCGAACAACGGGGCCCCGACCAGGGCCGTGAATACGCCCAGCTTCAGCTCCTGATCTGTCGGAGTCATCCGCGCCAGCAGGTCCGCAACCACCAGCATCAGCCCGCCCGCCAGCGCCGAGGGCAAAAGCAACCGCCCCGGATCACCGCGCACGGCGCTGCGCACCAGATGCGGCGCGGCCAGTCCGACGAAGCCGATCACCCCGGCGACTGCCACCGCCGCCCCGGTCGCCAGCGCCGTGGCCGCCAACGCCAGCAACCGCAACCGCGCCATCGGCAGGCCCGAGGTCCCCGCTGTCTCCTCCCCGAGGCTCAACATCCGCAGACCCGGCGCGGCCAGGACTGCCAGGGCGCCGGCGACCAGCACCGCCGGAGTCACCCAGGCGACGTCGACCCAGCTCCGGTTCTGCACCGACCCCAGCAGCCAGCCCATGACTTCGGCTGTGGCGATGGGGGACGGCGAAAGGTTGAAGATCAGGGCCGTGGCCGCGCCGGCGAAACTCGACACCGCCACACCGAACAGGATCAGGGCCTCCGGCGACCGAACCCGCGTCGAGAACAGGATCAGAAGGCTCCCGGCCAGCCCCGCCCCGACGAGGGCCGCGATCTCCACCGCGCCGGGGGCTGCTGCTGCACCCAGCACGATGGCCGCTGCCGCTGCCAGCGCAGCCGAGGCCGAGATACCCAACACACCCGGATCGGCGAGCGGATTGCGTAACAACCCCTGCATGACCGCACCCGACAGCCCAAGCGCCGCCCCGACCATCAGCGCTGTCGCCACGCGCGGTGCTCGAACCTGCCACAGCACCTCCGCCGGCCCCGAGCCGGGCTCGACAAAGGCCTGGCTCATCTGCGCCATGTCGAAAACGGTCTCGCCGAGCAGGATTCCCGGAATGGACGCCACCATGATCAGGCCGGCAAGGATCAGGGTCAGCCTTGAAGGCCGCGTCATGTCCCGTCCTTCAGCATCGCCGCCGCATCGGCCGCGAACCAGGCCGGACAGGTCAGGGCCGCCGAGGGCAGCCGCGCCGCGATCCGGCCCTTCGCCGCCCGCTGGACAACCGGGTGGCGCCCCGGTCCACGCCAGTCGCTGCGGGGCTGATCAAAGAATCCCAGCACGAAGCGCGCCGGCGGAAACAGGGCGATCCGCTCGACACTGACGGGCGCGAAGAAGGGCTTGGCCGCCGCATTGCGGAGCCCTGCCGCGGCCAGGATTGCGTCCATCAGCGTACCCTTGCCGGCCGTGAACCCGCCCGCCGTCAGATACAGGGCCGAGCGCTGCGGCGTAGCGGGCTCGGGGGCCGCGCGCTGTAGCGTCGCATGCATCCGCGCAGCCAGCGCCTCGCCGCGCCCGGGCACACCAAGACCCTGCGAGACGGTGCTAATATTTTCTTTTATCTCATTGAACGTAGTGGCATCCGAGATCGTAATGACCTGCGTACCCTTAGCCTTCAGTCGCGCCAGCAGTCGGGGCTCACCGCCCCAGTATCGGACCACGACATCCGGCTCGAAAGCGGTGGCCGCCTCAAGCGTCGGCCGGATCCGTTGCCGCCCCGCCGCAGCTTCGCGCATCCAGGAGTCGGGATCATCAGCCCGCGGCGACAGGCCCAGCTCCGCATCCGGACGCAACGCCAGCACATACTGATCGGCGCACTGATCCAGCGCCATGACCCGCAACGGGCGGGCCTCAACCGCACCGGCCGCGAGCACCGCCAGTCCGGCCAGCACCCCCGCCAGCCGCTTCACGATTTCAGCAGGCCTGCGAACAACCCCTCCAACAGGGTGGTCACCAGGGTCTCGCGCTCGACCCAGTCGAAATACGGCTTGGTGATCACCAGCGAGACCACCCCATGACAGCCAGCCCACAGGGCCTGGGCCGTCGTCCGGGCATCGGTGCGCAGGAGTCCCGCTGTCCCGGCATCCTCGACCACGGCCTCGAACGACCGGTACAGCGATCCACCCAATTCCTGCGCCGGCGCCTGGGCCCCGTGCGCCAACTCGACCGGCCGGGTCATATAGATCAAACGGTAGGCATTCGGGTTGGCGAAGCCGAAATCGATATAGGCCTGCAGCATGCGCCGAAGACGCGCCTCCGGCCTGGCCGGCTCCGCGATGATGGCCTGGTTGGCCTCCAGCAGGGCCTCAAACGCCTGTCGGCAGATCTCCTGCAGGATTTCTCCCTTTTCGGAAAAATGCATGTAGAGCGCGGTCGAGGACAGGCCGACCTCGTCGGCGATCTTGCGGATCGTCGCCCCCTCATAGCCGTGCTCGACAAAGATGCGCTCTGCCGCCGCGAGGATTTCCGCCCGCCGCGCATGGCCTTCGCCCTTGGGCTTGCGATGTGAACGCAGGTTGAGCGGGGCAGCGAGGGTCACACGGGAACTCCGATCGTCCGGCCATGAATAGCGAGTTTCCCCGGCCGGCGCCAACCGCTTGCCGGGCGCGAATTGGGCAGGTAACCTCCGGTAGTGTAGTGGGCCGGGATCAGCGAGCTGGAAGATTGCCGGCGCGCCGCCGCGCGATACGGTCCGCCCCTCGAACAGAGCGCGGCCATGCGAGGGCTCGTACCCCTGCAGATCGCCCTGCTCGCGGCTCTGGCCGTCGCCTTCGCCACCGCCCTGATCATCTGGCCCGCTGACCTGACGGAATGGCTGGTGATCGGCTCGGCGGGTGCCTTTCTGATGGTCGCAGCCTGGCGCATCGCCCTGATCCTGCTGAGCGCGAATCCACCCCGGCACCCCGGGCCCCCGGCGGAGTGGCCGCGCTACACCATCCTGGCAGCGCTCCATGACGAGGCCACGGTTGTCGGCCAACTGATCGATCGGCTGGCGCGGATCGACTATCCGCCCGACCGGCTTCAGGGCCTTCTGGTACTGGAGGCTCATGACCAGGCGACCATCGCCGCAGCCCGGGCGGCACCCCTTCCCGCCTGGCTCGATATCCTTGTCGTCCCGCCGGGCGCGCCCCGGACCAAGCCCCGCGCCCTGAATTATGCCCTCGGCCATGCCACCGGCGAGCTGCTGACCGTCTATGACGCCGAGGACGCCCCCGATCCGCTGCAACTCTGCGAGGCCGCCGCCCGCTTCGCCGCCGATCCGGGCCGGCGCCTGGCCTGCCTGCAGGCACCACTCCGGGTTCGGCCACGGCAGGAGACGGACCGACGCCCGAGGTTTCTGGATCGCCAGTTCGCGGCTGAATACGCCAGCCTGTTCGAAACCTCCCTGCCCGGCATGGCTCGCCTCGGTCTGCCCTTCCCCCTCGGCGGCACCAGCAATCATTTCCGGGTCGACGTCCTGCGCGCGGTCGGCGGCTGGGACGCCTGGAATGTCACCGAGGACGCCGACCTGGGCTTCCGCCTCTGCAGCCACGGCTGGCGGCTGGGGGTTCTGACCCGCCCCACCTGGGAGACACCGCCCGGCGAGCTCGTCGACTGGCTGCCCCAGCGCACACGCTGGCTGAAGGGCTATATGCAGACCCTGGGGGTGCACACCCGTCGTCCCTGGCGGCTCGGCTGGCGGGGATCCGCATCCCTGCTCATGACCGTTGGCGTAGGGCTGGTCTCGGCCGCGGCGCATGGCCTGTCCCTCGCCTGGGTCACGACGGCAGTTCTGGTCTCGGCCATGGCCGGCCTGTCGCCTGACACTCCGGCGCTTCCGCTCGGTGTTCTGGTGCTGGGCGCGGCGGCGGCCTGGCTGTCCTGCCTCATCGGGGCGCAACGGGCGGGGGTGCCCTACGGCCCAGCCGACATGATCATGGCTCCCGGTTACTGGTCACTGCTCAGCCTCGCCTTCGCCCATGCGGCCTGGCGCCTGGTCCGCGAACCGTTCGTCTGGGACAAGACAAC